>DDTZ01000044.1:47416-51221 GCA_002344565.1 Bdellovibrionaceae bacterium UBA2351
TTTTTCTTTTACTAGAAATACAGATTGAACAGATTCTTTGTCTTTTAAGTCCTTAACCAATATTCGTAATTTATCTAAATCTTGCATAAGTAATCTCGATTTTTTGAGTCGTTAAACTCAACTTGCGACAAATAAACTTTATCCTTTTCCATTTGTACAAATATAAAATGCCCACTCATTGCTGAAATATGGCGATTATCAGTGATATTAAATTTCATTCCTTCTCCAGAGTTTATTTTGTGGAAGGCTTTCGTAATATCAAAATATACATTGCAGCCAGCTCCGAAAATTTCACCATCTACGCGCCGTTTTTTAGCGTTACTCACAAAATATACTTTCAGTGCAGATGGATTAGAGAACTCGTTTAAGTTAAATTTCAAATAGAATGTACCTTTATCACCGGCTGTTATCTTAGATACGTCTATAGTGCCTCCGCCTCGAGGCAGATTGTATTGAACAGAATCGTGCGCCAGTATGCCACTCTGCTTGGCGGAAAAAGAAACCTCAACGGGAAGCCATACGATCAGTATGTCGTTCTTTTCTTCCTTACCTGCTGCACCATGTTCCTCTTTTTTATCATGGCCCCCACCTTGTCCACCAGCGGCCGCCCCACCACCCGAAACTAGACTGTCCCATAACTTACCGGGTAATTTGAAATCGTCCGGTGTATCACGGACATCTACTATCATCCCATCGAACTCTGCGCCGTGTTCAGTCTTAGCATGACCTTTATCTTCTGCGTGACTACTCGTAGCCGAATCAGAAGCCATAGCCCTAAAACACAGAGCTAAACTTAAAACTAAAATGAATTTTAAACTAATCATTCCGGGTTTTCCAACTGAGCACGAGCCTCAATTAATTGCTGCTGAAGCGGTTCCCTTTTTAAAGCATCGAAAATTCCACGAGAGTAGGTAGCTCGATCTACCTGAAATAATCCCAGGGCCGCCAAGTACGACCACTCTGGAAACTTTTCTCCGAGCGTTGTGAAAGACTCTTTAGCACAATCCATTTTTTTATTCGCAAGGCAGTTTTGTCCTCGATAATAGTGAGTCGCTGCAAAGTTTGATAAATCCGTTTTTTTCAAAATAGATTCAAGTAATATCTTCTGACCTTTAGCATATGCCACATGAAGCTGCATTAATTCATAATGGTTGCTTCCTACCGAAAGCAAATGCGCTTCGTCTAATAATTTATCTACGATTTCAAACTGACCCGATTCCAGAGCACAGAACGCACGAAACAGTTTAGGCATAAGCTGTTGGCTCTTGGCATAGATTCGATCACATAATTCATCAAGCACAGTCCATTCCGTTAAGCTCCAATCTAACGCCGGGTTCTTAGCAAAATTCTGAGATTGTTTTGGAATGAGTTCGATAAAATCAACAAAACTTGAATCATTAGTAGAATTATCTAATCGACTTAAACCGATATTAACTAAAGCAATTTCGCTACGTAGAAACGCGGACTTATTACGAGCCTCAAATAGATCTTTTTTGACCAAAGAAATATCTTCTTTGTACATATCTTTGAAATCGATCAGGTAAATCCCTCGAATGAAGCTAAAATAACCTGCATTTTCATAATTTTCATATCGCACGTTCGAAAAATTTCTATAATACTCGGCGACCGCTAATTTAGAATTTGGGCTCAACACCATCTTAGAATGCATTTTGTAATTCTGAATGCCCCAATTAATATTAGCTAATTCGTTAATTGGATCTTGAACTAATGCTTTTTTAAAACTTTCCTGAGCTTTCAAATTATCACCTTCAATTTGATAACTCAGCCCCAGCAAGTTGAACAATTCTGAACGTTTTTTTGGGTTTGCAGTATCCACTGTCGCGTTAATCTGATTTCGAATATCACTAATTTCTTTGCCATATGTAATTCTGGCTGGCGCGATTAAATCCAAAGTCTCCTTAGGAAAATCGGCTACTTCAGAAATTTCTTTATAAATCTGGAATGCTTTCGAATAGAGCTTCAAATTATAAAGCTGGCTAATTTTCTCGATTCGCTGGCGCATTTTTTCTGAGTTTTGCATGCGCTGATAAAATTTGATTCCACCAAACAAAACGATTGCCACAGCACTTGCAATAATAACATTGCGTTTGAGTTTTTCCTGTTTCGCTTTTAATTCTTCTTTAACTTTCTGATCATTTAAAAGTCCATAGCTTTTTGCAATGGCTGCGGACTGCCTAGATTCGGCTGATTTCGCCTTAGGATTGAACGAAAATGGAACTTCTTTTAAAGGCTCTATGTCCTTTATATCATCGAAATTTATTTTAACAGCTTCTTTAGATTGCGCAGACTCTATGTTTTCAGTTTTTGTAAAAGAACCCGTGATAATACTAAGTGGGCTCGTCTTAGTATTATTCAAATTTAATTTATCACGATTGTTTTTTACTGTTTCCGTCAAATATGGATAGTCACGAATAAAATTCCAACGCGATTTTGGACGACGAATTTCATCGACGAAAGACACTTGATTGTATGTTAATAATTCAACAATTTCTTCTAAACTATATGGCCCGATTAATCGAGACGACGACCTTACCAGCCACATTTTCTCTTTCGGATTCACATCTTTAACTTCATAACCCATGAACTAATTCTAGTGTCTAAAATGCCTTTTGCCACTAAAAATTAAATTCACATCTAGCTCTTGAGCCCGTTTGATGACTTCATCATCCTTCACACTTCCACCTGGCTGAAAGACCCATTTAATTTTATGTTTTGCGATAAGTTCAATCGAATCGGTAAACGGAAAAAATGCATCTGAAATTAAAACCGTATGCGGAGTAATTTGGTGATGTTTAAGCGCACGACCTAGGGATTGTTCAACAGCATCTACGCGGTTGACTTGGCCCATGCCGAGCCCGATTGTCATCTTGTTATCGATCAAAGCAATGCTATTAGATTTTAAATAACCGCAAACTTTTTCACCAAAAACAATATCGGCTTTCAAATTTTCAGGAATTGGCTGGCCGAAGTTTTTCCATTGTTCAAACGGTGATGGAAATGAATCTTGGTCCTGAACTAAAAAACCGCCCATGATAGATTTCACCACGAAGGGATTCTTCTTCGCTGTTTTCGGATAGGTTAAAAGCCTCAAATTTTTCTTTTTAGAGAACAGAGCCAGAGCCTCGTCTGAATACCCTGGAGCCACAATACACTCTAGAAAAATCTTCGAAAGTTCTTCCGCCATTTTTACATTTATTGGCGCATTCGTTGCTACAATCCCACCAAAAATACTCACAGGGTCTGTTTTTACTAATCGTTGCATAACATCCGTTCCGTCAGAACCATAAGCTACGCCGCACGGGTTATTATGCTTAACGGCTACCCCATTTAATTCAGGAATTTCGAGCGACAGAGTCAGAGCCGCATCAAGGTCTAGCAAGTTATTATATGAGAGTTCTTTCCCTTGAAGAATTTGAAAATCTTGAAAGCCACTTAGATTTCCACCCATCTTGTACCACAATGCTTTTTGATGTGGGTTTTCGCCATAACGAAGTTCCTTTTCTAGCTTACCGGCCATATGAAACTGCTCGGTAGACTCTGGGTTTAGATAATGACTGATCAAAGAGTCATAGTAACTGCAGTGTTGAAAAACTTTTGCCGCGAGTTGTTTATTCAAAGTCGCGCGATCCGTGGATTCTAAAACACGTGGGTAATCTTTGGGATCACATACGACGGAAATGCGCTCAAAACTTTTCGCTGCAGAACGCAGCATGCTTGGCCCACCAATATCAATTTTCTCAATCATTTCGGGCTGAGATAGATTTTTCTTCAAAGATTCTTCAAA
>DDTZ01000124.1:0-1382 GCA_002344565.1 Bdellovibrionaceae bacterium UBA2351
AACGTGTGATGAACAAACAACTAATAGACTCAATAAAGCCTTACAGAACATGGAAACCTCCCCAGGTTTTGATTTTTTTGTAACGTAGGAACACATTGCGAGCCATGGGCCAGCTCTAAACGCCAAAACATGGCATTTCGCAGAGAACGCCTAGGTAATAAAAACAGGATTATCTAAAAACTAAACACCTTTCCGGTCTAAAAAGGTAAATTTTTCTGCCTACCTGTTGGGTTCTACGGTATTAGCTAGTTATCTCGGTTATTTATTGCTTTCTCTGCCTAAAACACATACTAATCTTCGATCACAAAATCGCGAGTAAAGTGACCCATGAAACTGACCGATCATCTGAAACTCAATCCCTTCGTAATAGCGCCTATGGCCGGTATCACCGATCATTCGTTTCGCACGTTTATTCGCCAGCTGGATAGCAGTGTTGTTGTTAGTGAACTGATCAGTGCTAATGGACTTGAATATCATAACGAGCGTACATTCGAAATGATGGGCTACGACGAGGTTCAACGCCCTGTCGGACTACAGCTTTTTGGTGATGATCCTGACATTTTAGCTCGTTCAGCTCAGATCGTAGAACAAAAGGGTGTTGATTTCGTAGATTTGAATTTTGGTTGCCCGGTCCCGAAGGTGACTAAAAAAGGGGCTGGTTCTGCGATGTTGAAAGACCTTGTGATGTTGCAAAAAGTCCTCAGTGCTGTTGTCAAAGCTGTTAAAATTCCAGTGACGATCAAAGTTCGCACGGGATGGAATCATGAAACTCTAAATGCCGATGAAGTAGGGCACATTGCCTATAACGAAGGTATCGCTTGGATGGCTATTCATGGTCGCACCCGTTCCCAGAATTACGAAGGCAAAGCCAATTGGGATTATATAGGGGAAGTAAAAGCTAAAGTAAAAATCCCAGTGTTAGGAAATGGTGATGTTTTAACAGCCGAAGACGCTGTCGGTTGGCTAAAGAAATACAATCTCGATGGTATACTGATCGGCCGCGGAGCCCTAAGAAACCCTTACATCTTCAAGGAATCTCTAGCTTTGTATCAAGGCCGTAACGAAAAAATCGAAAAAGACTTTTATGGTTTGTTAAGTACCCTAAACGAACTGTACGCAGTGCGATGTAGTGACCGCTTAAGAGAGATTCAATTAAGAAAGTTTGCCGCTTGGTTCTCAACAGGGTATCCTGACTCCGCTCAATTTAGAAAAAAGTTATTTCAGTCCCCAAATGCTCAAAGCATCTTGGAGGAATCGAAAATCTATTTCTCTAATTTATTTAGCAAAAATAACCAAAGCGAAACGAACTTAAAAAGCCATGAAGAAGAAAAATTCCTCATGGGCGGCCACGGTTAAGGAAAACTCAGCTGCTAGGTTTTTGC
>DDTZ01000124.1:1701-2672 GCA_002344565.1 Bdellovibrionaceae bacterium UBA2351
GCAAAAACCTAGCAGCTGAGTTTTAAAAATTTATTTTAATGTTTAAACGACAATAGGAACTAGGAAGTACAAATGATTGATAACAAGCATATTAGAAATATCGCCATCATCGCGCACGTCGACCATGGTAAAACAACTCTTGTGGATCACCTGATCAAACAAGCCGGAACATTCCGTGAAAACCAACAAGTGGCTGAGCGCTTGATGGATTCTATGGATCTAGAGAAAGAGCGTGGTATCACGATCGCGGCCAAGAACGCATCTTTCCAATACAAAGATTACAAAATTAACATCGTAGATACTCCGGGGCATAGTGACTTCGGTGGCGAAGTTGAACGTATTTTGAACATGGTTGATGGAGCTATCTTGCTTGTCGATGCCTCTGAAGGCCCACTTCCACAAACTCGTTTCGTATTGAAAAAAGCTCTTGAGCAAAACATCAAGGTAATGGTTTGTATCAACAAGATCGACCGTTCCGATGCGCGTATTCAAGAAGTATTGAACGAAGTATTCGATCTATTCATCGATTTAGATGCAACGGAAGAGCAATGTGATTTCCACACTGTCTACGCGATCGCGCGTGAAGGTATGGCGACACTAGATCCGAATGTTAAGACAGATAACTTGATCTGCCTATATGATGCGATCATTAATTTGGTTCCACCTCCAAAGGTAAATGAAGGCAACCCTCTACAAATCATGGTATCAAACATTTCTTACAATGATTACGTAGGCCGTTTAGCGATCGGTCGTGTTCGCGCAGGTTCAATCAAAGTGAATGACGAAGTTGTCGTCGTTCAAGAAAAAGGTCAGAAGAAATTAAAAGTATCAGCCCTCTTCAGCTATCACGTAAACAGCCAGATCCCAGTAAATGAAATCGGCGCCGGTGATATCGCGATCGTTGCGGGTATGGAAGATTTCACTATCGGTGATACTATCACATCAGCACTTGATCCAAAACCGCTTCCACG
>DDTZ01000124.1:3086-6189 GCA_002344565.1 Bdellovibrionaceae bacterium UBA2351
TCTCGTAAAATTCTTGAGCGCTTAGAAAAAGAATTACTTCACAACGTTGCTATCCGCGTAGAGAAAACTGACAACACAGATTCATTCAAAGTTGTTGGTCGTGGTGAGTTGCAATTAGGTGTTTTGATCGAACAAATGCGCCGTGAAGGTTACGAGCTTTGCGTATCTAAACCACAAGTTATTTTCAAACAAGACGGCGGCACTAAGTTAGAGCCAATGGAATCTGCGGTTATCGACGTTGAAGATGCTTACGTAGGCGTTGTGACAGAGAAAATGGGAACTCGTAAAGGTGTAATGATGAATATGGTCCAAAAAGGATCGGGTCGTACGCGTCTTGAATTCAAAATTCCGTCACGCGGTTTGATCGGTTACCGTTCTGAGTTTTTAACTGATACTCGTGGTACTGGTTTATTGAACACTCAATTTGAAGGCTGGGAGCCGTACAAAGGTGATATCATTTCTCGTAAAAATGGATCTATGATTTCGGATCGTGGTGGTGTAACAACTGCTTACGCAATCTGGAACTTACAAGAACGTGGTGTGATGATCGTGACTCCGCAAACGCAAGTTTACGAAGGCATGATCGTTGGTGAGCATGCTAAGGAAAACAACTTAGTTGTAAACATCACTCGCGAGAAAAAACTAACTAACGTTCGTGCCTCTGGTTCTGACGAAGCCATTCGTCTTGTTCCGGTTCGTCCAGTAACTTTGGAAAAAGCGATGGAATGGATCACAGACGACGAGTTAATCGAAGTCACTCCGAAACATATCCGTATTCGTTGTCGCGAACTAGACCCACACAAACGTGGTAAAGCTGACAAAGAATAGTCTTGAATCTGATTTCAAATAACTAGAAAATAAAACCTGAGGCCAAAAACCTCAGGTTTTTTTTTGCCAAAAGGTACCAGGTCCCAAACGGACGGCCACCTGCGTCGGCTTTTTGGGACCTGGTACCTTTTGGATGCTCTGTTTTTTGGAGATTTGAATGAGTTTAACTACGGCCATTGAAGCTAAGAATGTTGTTAAGAAATATAACGACTTTGTTGCGCTTGATGGAGTTAGCCTTGATATTAAAAAGGGCGAATGCTTTGGTTTATTGGGCCCAAATGGTGCCGGTAAATCGACTTTGATGAAACTTATGTACTGTCAATCTCTTCTGACTGAAGGCGAATTGTACATTCTAGGTTTGAACGTAAAAAAGAATTTTCGAGAAATTAAATCCAAGATCGGCGTGGTTCCACAAGACAACATGCTGGATGAAGACTTCACTCTTTTGGAAAATTTAAAACTCTTCGCACGCTATCAGCAGATGGAACTGTCCAGTGTTGATGAAAAAATTTTTCATCTCTTGCGTTTGTTTAAATTAGAAGAATTCGCCAATCATCAAATCAGTCAGTTAAGCGGCGGTACTCAAAGACGTTTATGTATTGCACGTGCATTAATTCATAGTCCTGATTTATTGTTTCTTGACGAGCCCACCACAGGTCTAGATCCACAATCTCGTTTGTGGCTATGGAACTTTGTTAAACAAATGAAAGAGATGGCCGGAACGATTTTAATGACGACTCATTATATCGAGGAAGCCGAAGAGCTTTGTGATCGAGTCGCGGTTATTGATCATGGAAAGATCCTTTCGATCGATTCACCCTCAAGCCTAATTAAAACTCATATCGGCGAAGAGGTTGTGGAGTTTCATTCCAACTCAGTGGATTTAAATTATTACATCAATCGCCTGAAAGAAAACAAATTTGAATATCAAGTCTATCACAACATGGTGCTTGTGTTCATTAAACCAGAGCAAAACTCTCGCTTGCTACTAGAAATAATTAAAAGTGAAAAAGTAACTCTTAGAAAGCCAACACTTAATGATGTCTTTCTAAAACTCGCTGGATATAATTTAAGAGATGTTTGATTTAGCTTACTTAAAAATCCCAAAAATTCGCGAAGGCTATAAAAACATATGGCTACGCAACTTTTTGCACTTCAAAAAAACTTTTTTAGTTAGCTTTTTCTGGGTCATTCTAGAGCCACTAATGTATCTAGGTGCCATCGGCTACGGCTTAGGCTCATATATTCAAACAATCAATGGGCAAAGTTATGTCGATTTCTTTTTCCCCGGGTTGCTGGCCTCAACCTCGATGATGGTGCCTTTTTTTGAAAGTACCTACAACAACTACACGAAACTGACATTTCAAAAGATCTATAACCATATGATGCTGACTCGCCTGGACTCCCATGAAATCGTTACGGGCGAGCTATTGTGGTCTACGTTTAAGGGATTTTTTGGAATTGTCGGACTGGTCGTAATTGGCAGCTTTTTTGGCTTAGTTTCGGAATGGCAAATTATTTTAGTTGTGCTCATATTGACACTAAATAGCTGGATCTTTGCCGGTATAGCGATGACAATTACTTCATTTGCAAAGAATTACGACTCGTTTATTTATGCTACAAGCGGTTTCCTAATTCCCCTCACTCTAGTTTCTGGAATTTACTTTCCAATTAGCCAAATGCCCCTGATATTGCAAATTGCGACGTATTTATTTCCGTTAGCTCATACGATCGAGCTATGCCGAATGTTACTTACAGACTCATGGAACTGGTGGGGCTATTTTCATATTCTGTATTTATTAACTTCAGGTTATGTTTTCTTTGCGATCGCTCTAAAGCGTATAACTAAAAAGCTAATTAACTAATTTTATTCACTATCGAATTCAACAGTGCTTTCTGTCGAGCTATTGCTTTCGGTAGCGGACTGATCGGCCCCATCAAGCGAATCTTCCGTCGCCTCGTCGTCAGAGGCATCAATAGACTCATCGCTGTCCGAATCCATCGAATCAATCTCTGATACTTGTTCCGGTGTACTATAGAAGTTCTTAAGCTTTTCTTTGGCGCCAAAATACTGCTCTTCAGAAATGCGGTTGTATTGATACATGTCACTTATAATGCGCTTAATACGTTTAAACGCAAACGGTGTTAATTTTTTAGAATAGAAAGACCGAGAATATTTTTTTGGATTTGGCAAAAGCATTGCCAAAAAAGCACTTTCTACCACATCCAACTGCGAAGGAGATTTTTTGAAGTAATGCCAAGCTGCAGATTTGAC
>DDTZ01000124.1:6525-26857 GCA_002344565.1 Bdellovibrionaceae bacterium UBA2351
TTTTCAATTTGAAGAGTAATAAACGCTTCTATCATTTTTCGGATCAGCGTTTTATCTTTAGTTAAGTATAAATTTTTTGCCAGCTGCTGAGTGATCGTTGAACCACCTCGTTTGTACTTGCCGCCATCCAGATTTTCTTTGGCCGATTTCTCTATAGATTCCCAATCAAAGCCCTTATGAGAGTAAAATAGTGAGTCTTCCGTTAACACTACAGTTTTTTGCATGACTTTTGATATCTGATTCAAAGGGACATAATTTTTACCACCGGGACATAGCTTAACTTCGTACATCTTAGTTGTAAAACACGACATCAGTTCTTTGCGATCAGGAATCATCAAGTACACACGAATTGCAAAACCTAAAACTAGAAAAAGTATCAACGAGAAAGCCAGCAAAATTATTTTCGTCGATTTCATATAAGTTTATTCTCTCGCATCCATTCGACACTTTGCTTGATACTGTAGTCTGCTGGCTTGAATTCAAGGCCTAATTCTTTCCGAGCTTTATCGTTTTTAAACCAATGATACAAAGTGGCGGTCCAGGCATTTTCTTGGCTCAAAGAAACCGGTTTACCAAAACCCGTAATTAGATCACCCGCCTTACCAAGCATATGCAAAGCCACATCGGGTAAATAGATGTTCGGTGCAGGAACTCCTGCGAATCCTGCGATCTTTTCAAAAAGTTCTTTAATTAATATATTTTCACCCGACAGAATATATCGCTCCCCATTTCTGCCAACTTTAAATCCGCGATAAATACCTTCGATAACGTCTTCTACGCTTACAACGCTGACCCCACCGGAAGTATAAAATTTAAATTTTCCCTGGGCGACCTTAATCTGTGTTTTACGACTGCCTTTTTTGGCATCGGCTGGGCCGTAAATTGTTGAAGGATTTAATATAACGCTTTTTATATCACCCTGCTGAGTCGCTTTTAATACTAATTCCTCGGCCTGGCGTTTAGTTTCAAAGTAACCTAAATTTAACGGAGATAAGTTAAATTTCGAATTCTCGTCCAATATCTCGGTGGGACGATAACCCGCACCTACGGCAACCACTGACGACATATGAACCAATTTAGAGACCTTAGTTTCCACCATGCCTTCAATTAAATTTTTAGTTCCGTTTACGTTGATCGCGTCCATCATCGGGCGTTCTGCTTTTTTGTAACCTATGTAACCCGCTAAATGAAATACAACATCCGGCTTAGATGTTTGCAAAGCTTCAACGACTGATATTTTATCGGTAATATCTCCATACACAAACTGGATACGCTCGGAAGACTTTACCTCTGTTAAACGACTGCTCTTTCTAATAAATGCCGTTACCTCTAACCCCTCAGCTAGAAGTTTTTCAATAAGGTGTGCGCCCAAAAAACCATTTCCACCAGTAACCAGGGCTCTCATGCGGTCACCGTTTTATTGCGGTCAAAAATATATAAATACAATTTTATGTATCCAAATGATATCAATGCGCCCACTAATGCGCCTGCGATAATATCTGTCGGGTAATGAACACCATTATAAACTCGGCTAAATGCGACCAAAGCCGCAAGTGTAAAAAATAAGCTGCGAACTGCCGGCAAGAAAAATCCCATAAACACAGCAAAACCAAACATATTGGCCGCATGATTAGAGATAAAACTAAATCCAGAAGCCGGGGATCTTTGAATAGTTGCATGAGCGGCATTTTCAAATGGACGCATGCGTTCAAATGGTTTTTTAAATCCATGATTTCCAACTATATCAATCGTCCCTAAACTGAGTAGACAAAACAAAAAAATCATCAAACCTTTTTTCGCGTACTTTCTATACAAAAGAAATGCAAAAAGTGGAATTACGATAATTCGAAAATACTGAGTTTTATGTAAATCGGTAATAAATGGAAAAAAGATATCAAACAAGGTATTCGTTAGCCCCGTGTTGATCCAAAAGAAAAGACTCTGATCCATTGAGATTATCCAATTCATAGTCTTAGTACGATAAATGAAAATATTTGCGTAGTCTAGTGGGCAATTTGCCTAAGGATCGCAAGACCTATGCTGAGCGTTTGTCGCCTTCGATCATTTTTTTGGTGAATATTGCACGCTTGCGGATCATTTCGTGAGGATGATTTGAAAATACGGTAATTTTTTTAATAAAGAAATCGAAATCAGCCTGAAACATATTCTCTGAGCGCTGTAGGGACTCTCGATAATGCTCTAGCAATTGACCTACAACGTATATACCGGATGCGACAAAAAAGGGATTTGATGAATTGAAAAATTCTTTGAGTTTATCAAAAATCGCTACACTCAATGACTTCTTGCCTTCCGCGATAAGGGCCTCGGCCGCAATACGATTAAATTTCGAATTAATATGCTCTTTAAATAATTCTGAATAAGGATCAAATTCACTAATCGCAGTTAAGGCATTCGCCTTAATACGCGTATCTGGTAAATCTACGCAATCGTTCATGACTTTTAATAATTCAGAATCCAATTTGTCAGTGGGAATCAAGCCATAACTAAGAGAAATAATTGACGATACGATCGTATTAAACGTGTTGTTTTTATTAAATTCTGCAATCGATTTCAGAAGAAGACGCTTAAACGCTGCTACCACTTCAGGTGATACAGAGTCAGCGCGCATATTTCTGATTTGATAGAACTTATTGAAGAAAACATCACGGTTATTTTCCGCCACTGCATTTTCCATAATTTCAAGTAAGCCTATCAACAAAAGGCGATTATCTTTCATACCGGTAGTATCGGCTTTTTATATTAGAATCTTGACCACTAACTCGACACGGTTTTGTATTATAATGAGACGTTTTCGCCTTGATTTTGGATTTGATAAAAACGATAGTAATCGCCTTTTTTAGCTAATAGCTCTTGGTGGGTTCCGGCTTCGACAATTTTACCTTTACGTAATACATAAATACGATCACAATTCTGGATTGTTGATAGTCTATGAGCAATAATTAAACTCGTTCTATTTTCCATTAGTGCTTCAATACCCGCTTGAACCTCACGCTCACTAGATGAATCTAACGCACTGGTAGCTTCGTCTAAAATCAATAAGGGTGCATCTTTTACGAAAGCCCGAGCCATGCTGATTCTTTGCTTTTCACCACCCGACAATAATGATCCGCGATCGCCGACTCTACTATGATAACCATCAGTCAAACGGCCAATAAAATCATGTGCATTCGCACGTTTTGACTTTTCGAACACGATCTCATCAGACGCGCCTGGGTTACCAGAACGAATATTGTTGATAACAGAATCACTAAACAAAAATACATCCTGCGAAACTAAGGCAATTTGGGACCTTAGTTCTTTCAATGAACAATCCAGAATATTGATACTATCAAATAACACCTCTCCTTGATTCGGCTCATAGAAGCGTTCTAATAAATTGACGATCGTCGACTTACCGCTGCCGCTTTCCCCAACCAAGGCTATTGATTGACCTCGTTGAATTTTAAAATCGATATTGTCCAAAATCTTTTCTTGGCCGTATTGAAAACTAACATTTTTAAAATGGATGGTTTTCCAATCTTTAGGAAACGGCTTAGGAGCAACGGGATCATTTACAACTTCGTTATTATCTAGAATTTCATAAACTCGATCAGCAGCCACGATTGTTTCCTGAATACGTACGTAGCTTTCTTGAAGTTTTTTAATCGGCTGATTAATCATCATCATCGATGTGATATAGGCTAAAACTGCACCCGTTGTCGTATTGCCCTTAGCGACCTCAACACTGAAGTAAAAAAAGATACCTAGGATAACTGCGGTAGCTAGCAGTTCGGTTACCGGGCCCATGATTTCAATTCGCGAATGCACTTTTTTGCGAATCGTTAAATACTCGTCTGTCTGCGCCTGCAGTTTCGACTGCATAATTTTTTCTAAATTAAAGCTCTGAATAATACGAACGCCATCAATGGATTCCTTAATAACTGATGTGATTCTTTCTAAATTTTCCTGACCAAATAGAACATATTTTCTAAGACTACGCGAAATCTGTTTTAAAAATACCAAAATTACCGGTAGTAAAATCAAGATCACCAAAGTTAGACGCCAGTTTAAGTAAAATAAGTTTCCCAACAACAAAACAGCCAGTAGCGGTTCACGAAATAAATCTGCGATCATACGCAAACCATCTTGAATAACTTTAATATCATTGATAATTCGGCTTAACAAACCACCAGAACCAGAAACATATTGTCCATGAAATTTTAAATTTAAATCCATAAACTTCTTTTGTAACTGTAGGCGGAAACTATTTGTTACCATTTCTGCGACAACATTCATTGTGTAGATATGTAAATACCGGCAACCCGCAACCACAACAGCCATGCACAAAGCAATCAGACCCACTTGAGCTACTTTGTTTTGATCTCCAGACTGAAAACTATCGTTGATGTCTTTTAGGATCAAAGCCAACCGTGCATAAACGGCAGAATACAGAATGCCCGAACCGGCAATAATAACCAATTGAGTACGGTATTTTTTTACTTCGTTGATGATACGTATAAGGGTCGTGTTCACAATCCCAATCTACTGATTTTGCGGCTTAAAGTCTATACTTAGTCGATGCCGTAGTATTTTTTCAAATACTGGCCAGTCAGACTGCGCGGCTCTGCCATGATGTCTTTGGGAGTGCCTTTAGCAACAATTTCGCCACCTTTAACTCCGGCTTCTGGGCCTAGATCAATTACATAGTCGGCAGCACTAATAACTTCTAAATTGTGTTCAATAATAACCACACTCCCGCCGGCTTCTATGAGCTGATTCAGAACTTTGATTAACAATTCGATTTCGCGAAAGTGCAGACCGGTGGTCGGCTCATCAAGGATGTACAAAGTCGCTTTGTGACTGACTTCAATTAGTTCCTTCGCCAATTTCAAACGTTGAGACTCACCACCGCTCAGGGTGCTCGAAGGTTGACCGATCTGAAGATAATCTAATCCCACCTCTTTTAAAACCGACAAAGCTTTACGGATTGGAGGGTGAGCAACGAAGAAATCCATTGCTTCCGCTACAGTCATCGTCAGAATTTGATGAATGTTTTTACCCTTATAGGTTACTTCTAGAATTTCATTTCTAAATTTCTTACCGTCGCATACATCACATGGGATAATTACATTATCCATGAATTGCATGTCGATTTCTTCGACGCCGGTACCCTTACATGACGGACACCGCCCTCCATCGACATTCAAGCTAAATGTTCCTGTCGTGTAACCACGTACCTTTGATTCCGGCAACATCGCCATTACGTTACGAATGATATCATACGCTTTGATATAGGTAATTGGTGAACTCCGTGCCGACTTACCAATCGGAGACTGATCTACTAGCAACACATTATGGATATGTTCAGAACCTTTCAATTTTTTGCATGGTTCTGCTTTTAAAAATTCGATATCTAATTCACGGGCTAACATTGGATACAATGTCTTAGCAATCAAAGTTGATTTTCCTGATCCGCTTACGCCAGTCACAACCACCATACGATGAAGCGGAATATCTACAGTTAGGTTTTTTAAATTATGCCCACTCGCACCTTCCATACGGATTTGGTACTTATACAGATCTTTTTCCACGGGGCGGGTGTTTTCTATTGGTTTACGCACCTGAGGATTTACAAACGGAGCAGTTACAGATTTTGCGTTTTTCAAAAATTCTTTTTGTGCCCCAGAAAAAATCACCTCACCACCGCGAAATCCAGATCCAGGACCCATCTCGATAACATTTTCGGCATTTCGAATGACGTCATAATCATGTTCAACCAACACAACCGTATTTCCCAAATCACGCAGGTCTTTCAAAATGGAAATCAAACGATCATTATCCCGTGGATGCAGCCCAACTGTCGGTTCATCTAGTACGTATAATGTTTGGGTCAATCCCATACCCAACTGATTAGCTAGGTTTAGACGTTGGTATTCACCACCTGATAACGTTCGAGTTTCTCGATTTAGAGTTAAATAACCAACCCCCACGCGCATTAGAAAATCTAAACGCGAGCGAATCTGCTGAAATACTTCACCGGCAATATTTTTTTCATTGGTGTTAACTTCAATCGCATCGAAAAATTTTTTTAAGTCTTCAATCGTTTGTTGAGTTAGATCATTGATATTTTTCTTTCGGAATAAAATAGTATTTACGTCTTTACGTAACCGAGATCCGTTACATTCCGAACACACTTGCGGACTACGATAACGCGAAATAAATACGCGCACGTGCATTTTATATTTTTTAGTTTCTAAATAATCAAACAAACCCTTAACGCCCACAAATTGGGAATTTCCGTCCCACAAAACATCCCGCTGATCTTTGGTTAAATCTTCCCAAGGCACATCGGTTGGAATTTTAGCCTTCTTACAAAATGCCAACAAATCTCTTTTGTCTTCAGCCGCACTTGGCATACTGAATGGATGTAGGGCGTTTCCCGCAATCGTTAATTTTGGATTAGGTACCACTTTCGCAGAATCAAGGCTGAGGATATTTCCAAACCCTTTACACGTAGGGCACGCCCCCAAAGGGCTATTAAAACTAAATAATCGCGAATTAATTGGCGGTGGTTGATAATCACACTCTGGACATTTGAGTTCTTCAGAAAACCTTAGACTAACATCATCCGTGGTTCTAACTAAACATCCGCGGGCCGTTACATTATTATTGTAGCGCACGTAAGCTTCATAGGCCTGCGCAACTGAATCAGCGATACGACCTTCATCATTGGCACTAAATGCAAGCCGATCGATAACAATATAGAAATTTTCTTTAGGTGCAGCTTTCTTGGCCAATTTCGGATCGGCAATTTCAATAATTTCATTTTTGCTTGGAATCCAAATTCTCTGATAACCATTTTTAATAATTTCGCCTAATAGAATTTTTCCATCGAACGCACGATCTTTCTGACTGACCTCAGCCAAAACATATCCCCGTTTCCCATTTAGCGTTTTAACAATTTTTTTTGTCGCTTCAGTAATCGAATGTTTTTCACACGGGATATGATGGTTTGGACAGAATGGAATACCTAGCTTTTCATAAAGCAGACGCAGGTAATCTACAAGCTCGGTGGTCGTTCCTACGTTTGATCGACTGGATTTAACAGAATTTTTTTGTTCTAGACATACCGCTGGCGGAATGTTGCTGACGCCTTCAATGTCCGGTTTTGGGGCTTTGTTTAGAAATTGCTTCGTATAGTTAGACATGCTTTCGATAAAACGACGCTGTCCTTCTGCAAACAATGTTTCAAACGCTAACGAACTTTTACCTGATCCCGATGGTCCACAGATAACTGTCATTTGGCCAAGCGGGATTTTGATATCCACATTTTTTAGATTATTCTGTTTGATGCCCCAAATGTGAATTTCTTTCATCACCTAGGTTTATGATATTTCCCGAAAATCGTCCAGTCTATTCGTTAACTTCACCTTTTAAGAAATCCACGGTTTCGTCGCCCTTGTTGGTAGACAACGTGGGTTCGGTACCTTCAATATATGCTTGCTTAATCACATTTTTTGAGACGGCAGAGGCTAACTTTCCCGTCTCCGCATCGATATTTGCGAACACAATTCCACTTGGAACCGGAAACGAGGTTTGAGGTAATTTATCGTGAGCTGCCTTCATATAATCTAACCATAGCGGAAGCGCCGCGCGCCCACCCACTTCGCCTTTACCAATTGTTTTTTCCTTATCGTAACCAACCCAAACACCCGTTGCAATTTGGGGTGTATAGCCCACAAACCAAGCATCGACGTAGCCATTAGTTGTTCCGGTTTTTCCAGCCACCTCACGTCCCAGTGAACGGGCCCTAGCCGCAGTACCATTTTCATCTTCAACTACGCCTCTTAATAGGCTTGTCATTACATAGGCTGTTTGTGGTCGAATGAGTTGGTTTTCATCATCAAAGAAAAAGAATTCATCTGGTTTTTTTGTCTTCGCATTTTGAGTATCTGGCGTTTCAGTTTCCGCGACTGCATTTGGGCTATTTGGATCAACTGCGGCCCCCTGACTGCGTGCTAAATAATTCTTACGGCGCTCGCCAAATTCTTTATCTAGGGTATCCATTTCATTTTGGAAACGAATATCTAGAGAAACATTTTCCATTAGCTTTTTATTATTCTGATCGAACACAGATTTTATTAACAATGGTTTAATGCGTTTTCCTAAACGGCCAAATTGCGAAAACACTTTAGTCATTTCATATAAAGTTAACGACGACGAACCTAACGCGAGTGTAAAATCGTTGTTTAGTGGACTAAATACACCTAGTCGTTTTGAATAGTCCATCGCCCAAGGAACTCCGACATCTTCGATCAATCGAACGGCCGGGATGTTTAAAGACTGAACTAACGCATTTCTAAACGTTAACTGACCACCGAATGATTTTCCGTGATTTGTCGGCTTCCATACTTTCGTGTCAGCTTGGCCTTCTTGGTCTTTGATTGACTCTTCATACACCAAAGGAGCATCCATTAACTCAGAAGAGGGATCATAATTTTTATCTAAAGCCGAAGCGTATACAATCGCCTTAAATGCCGATCCTGTTTGACGAACCGCTTGAACTGTACGATTAAATTCATTTTTATTTCTTATAAATTGATAGCCACCCACCATCGCCAAAATTTCTTGAGTGTCTTGATCAAATGAAATCAAGGCACCTTCTACTTCCGGCTCTTGATCTAACTCAACCGTGATGAATGAAGTAAAGTCCATTGGTTTTTTCAGCCTAGAAATTAATACGTTTTCGTTAGTCAGTTTAACCAGAACCACGTCGCCTTTTTTCAAAGCTTCCGATGGTTTGTTGATTTGCGCTTGATCCGATTTCTTATTTGGATCTGGTTTACGCGCCCACTTCATGGTGTCCATGTCGATAACGCCTTTTACTTCTGGCAAATCAACAAACGTTAAGCCATCAGCATCGTTAACTTCTGTGACAACAGCACGGTAACTCTTGTTCAGGCTCAAGTAAGATGGAATCTTAGTATTCTTGCCCTGTTTTTTTGCTAAGATCTCGTCGAAATTACCTTCGACATTTATTGTTCTTTCCGGGGTCGTTTCTAAGATCAATTCCTTCTTTTGTTTTTCTAAGAAAGTCGCAATTTGCGCAGGGTCTTGAATATTGTCCAACGGACCGCGATAACCTTGGCGCTTATCTAATGATTTTAGGCCGGACCGCACCGACTCTTGCGCTGCAATTTGTTTTTCCAAATCCAATGATGTGTAGATCTTGATACCTTGATCCAAAACAGTTTCTTCACCCAGTTGCTGGAACAAAATCTGACGAATTGTTTCCTGGTAGTAAGGCGCTACATCCTCAAAATCATCTCGTACGTATACTTTCACGGGTTGATTTACTGCTTTTTCGGCTTCCTCATGGGTGATAAATCCCACAGTTGCCATACGGTTTAAAACATAACGTTGACGCTCTTTCGCTTTTTGTGGATTCAGGACAGGTGAATAGCGACTTGGTGCCTGAGGCAGACCTGCCAAGATCGCTGATTCCGCGACAGTTAATTCACTCACAGTTTTTTTGAAGTACGTTTGCGACGCATTTTCAATTCCATAACAACCATGACCGAAATTAATTTGATTCAAATACAAATACAGAATTTCTTCTTTTTTTAAATTGTCTTCTAGCTGATAGGCTAAGAATGCTTCTCGAATTTTTCGATCGAATGTTTTTTCACGAGACAAGAAAAATGTTTTAGCTACCTGCTGAGTGATGGTCGACCCACCCTGAACGTTGCGGCCAGCGCGCATATTCGCCATCATCGCACGCATGATAGCTAGATAATTAATACCAGAGTGAGAAAAAAACTGATCGTCTTCTGCGGCTAAAAATGCTTGAATTGTTTTTTCAGGAATGCGCTCGTACGGAACAAGGGTACGACGTTCACGAAAAAATTCGCCAATTTTTTTATTTTTTCGATCGTACACCGGGCTAACTAAAAGTGGCTTATAGTCTTTGATTTGTAAAATCTGAGGAAGCGAAGATTTGATCGATCCTAACCAAATGATCATGGCGATTAAAACTAAAAAACAAGCAGTGCCAAAAATAATCAGAATTCGTTTACGCGTGGTCAAATTCAAGGTCACAGTAGTACTCCAGAGGGATTTTCCCCAAATAAAAAGATACTACTAGTATGGCAAATTTTATGCGAAGAGAGTAGATTTCCCGCCTTGGTCCTGGGACCAAGGTAGAGTGGATAATATTATGAACGCGTTACTTTTTGGCTCCGGCTTTCTTATTGCCTTTTGAATCCTCTTTTGGTTTCTTTTCTGCGGGTTTGCTGTAATCCGTGTACGTATATCGACAAACGTTGGCTCCCGAGCCAATGTAGGCCTGTGGTTTACAACAGTTGCTTTGGAACGCAGCAAGCAATTCACTATAGGATTCACCACACTGATTCAGCATATCGGCCATCGTTTTGTCATCAGCTTGTTTAGCTGGGCGTCGCCCACTGTACATACTCAATTTCATGGCAAGGACCGCTAATTGTTGTTGATATTTTTTTGTTTCGGAATTCAAGCGTTCAAGCTTTGATTTAAGTAGTGTTTGCTCGTTCATTTTATCAGTTTGAATACGCTGATACTCCGCCGCTAATTTTTTAGCTTCGTTAGCCGCATTTTTTTCTATGTTTTGCATTTGATATATGATTTCCTGATCTGCAATACGCTTTTGTTCATTTATTTGGCCGAGCTGCGTATCCATTGACGCTAGTTTTGCTTTGATAGCTGAAAGCTCGCTAACAAAAGTACTTTCAACACGTTTTTGTTTTAGAGATTCTGTTTTTATACATGCATCGTAACGTTTTTGAATATTCACCGCTAGCACTTTGCCTTGCGCAAATGCGCCCGCAAATGATGATTGCACCGATTGGGTAGGTTTTGCGTTAGCTGTGTTTTGCTTCGTAGGGTCGCCACCAGTCGCAACAATTGAGCAGCGATCATGAATTGCGAAATCAGAATTTTCCGCCAACGCTACGGCTTTTGCTGAAACCATATCATTATATTTTCGTCTTAGCTCGCCCATTTGATCAACAACGGAATTGTAATTAGAATCTGCCTGCATTTTAGCTTTAAGCTTTTCATTGTCTAGCTTATGCATAGCATCTTCCTTTTCCGCCGGCATTTCATTCAATCGATCTGCAATTTTTCCTTCAGATTCCGCCCAGGCTTTCAATTTTTCGGAATACTCTGTTTGCGCGTCCTCGGCTTCTTTCATATTGTCTTTAACTTTTTCTTCCAGGTCTTTTTTCTGTTCTTCAAGTTTATCTTCTTGCGCTTTAAAATCGTCTTTTGACAGAGTGCAATCAGGACGATCATTCATCGCAGAATATAATCCCAGTAACGTATCAGCACCGCTAACCATGCCTAACATCGGCGTGGCCATTTGCATCTCGTCACTACCCATAAATCCGCCGCCTTCAGAGACAATCTTGGAACAAGAGCGTGCTTGTTTTGCAGATACCTTAGAACACTCTTTATAAATATCTTTATCGTCTTCGTATAAAGATTCGCATCGCTCTTTACGACGTGATTCAGTTTTACTTTCAGTAACAGCGAATACAGACTCTAAATCATCTATCGCTTGTTCCGCACTAGCTCGACACTCTGTATCTTTGGCGTCGCATGATTTACGACCCTTTTCAATTTCCCGAATTGCCATTTTCGCACACGCAGCGCGGGCGCCAGTATCGGCAGTTGATGTAATGGCTCCGTTCGCACCGGCACTTGGAGTCGTTTGATTACAGTCTTTAAGAGCTTTACTAGCAATGGTTTCAAAATCTGGTGCAGCAGCATGAGTTAAGATGCTGAAACCAAGCGACCCGAGAAACCCAATAGATAAAAAAAGTGATCTAAAATTTTTTTTGATTTTATTCAATGTGTTTCCCCTGATAGATGTCATGTAGAGCAATAACCGCTCCGTCTCTACTCACTTTAAACGACGTTTTACGCCGAGTTTAGTCTAGATTTTTTACGTATCAAAATGAGATTCATACAAAATCATCTGCTCTTTCAAATAGCTACAGCAAAGAAGACAATGTTTTAGACGTTGATCCAGCTGTCTACTAGTTTGACTGGGCTAACCTTGAATTAGAAAGGCATTATCCTAATCGTTCTTTGAATTCCGCCTACTTCTAGAGTGACATCAAAACCATTGATAAAGTGAGCTTTTATCTGCTTTCGCTCTCCACCTAAAGCTGCACATGCTGGATTGAATTTGCATAACGGTCCATAAATCCCCGCATCCGCAGTTACGAACGTCGGGATATCATCACTGAAATTTTTCTTCGCAAAAAATAGATCGGCAACGATCTCGCGATCATTGGTAGAATTGGCTTTTACCTGACCAAGCTGAATGGATTCCAGTTTTGCCATTAAACCACGATATTCTGGTGAATCGCGGGTCGTTGAAATTTCAAAAATTCGCGTTCCTTCCGGAAAGGTTACGCTTCCCTCTGGGTTACCTACAAATCTCTCGCGCGCTGTTCGTTCGGCCATATATAAATGGGCGTCGTCTCCTCGATGGCCCCGTTTTTTCATCATGTGATTAATGCGACTCGCCCATTTTTTTCGATTTTCATCCGCAGAATCTGGAAAGTACTTAGACTGCACGACTGAAATCACTATATTTGTATCTAAAATAACCGGATCTTTTCCTAATGAGGTTCGTCGAATGAGTTTGCCAGAGGCATCACGAACCACCCCGTGCAAACCGGCTTTTAACGTAGTTTTGCAAATACTTCCAGGCCCTTGAGAAAACGCACTAACGCTAAGAAAAAGAACAAACAATAGCCAACAGAACTTCATAATTCTTTTTCGGTATTCAAAAATAATTTTGAACGAAAAATCTGTTAAACATCCGAATTAATGACTTATTTTGCACAAACTCCACGATAGGCTAGTTTACTGACCTCCTAGAGAACCCGATAAAGCGCTGTGGCCAAATTTTGCTCTACTTTGATTTTAACATGCTTACTATTTTCCCAGATTACTCTCGGAGGACCCTACGACTGGCTTCGCTCGAGTGTAAACGAATTTTGGTTCAATCAATTTGTTGGTGATTGCAGTAAAATCGCATCACCCATCGCTATCTCGTCACTGAAAGAATTGACCCCCATGTCCTGCTCGCGTAAACCATCCGCCATTCACGTAAATGGAAAGCTCAGCAAAGATCTAGTCTCTGATATTTATTTTGATGAAGCACTTGTTGAATCAGCTAAGCAAAATCAATGTCAGTTCGACTACTGGAGCGCGCTCAGTACGCGCGATAATGAGGCTTATAAAATGCAAACTAAGGCAAATAAAAAATTGGCGGAGCAGTTTGATCCCTTAAAAGGGGATCTAAAATCACATAGTTTTTCAGATAGAGAAAAAATTTTTCCAGACGTCGAAGGCGGGTCACCTACCCAACAGGCCACTAATGCTCAGCGTACAATCGTAAATCACCTCGTTGAGGCCGCTTATAAAATTGCCAAAAAAGATCAAGAAATCAAACAACTTTCTTTGCCACATTTAATGTTTAACAACGATCCTAAAGTATCTACAAGGGTCAAGGTGGAAAAACTGCAAGCCGAGTTAAATGTTTTGGAAACTTCATTTCCTTTTTCAGAGGACCAAGAAGTTAAGAACTTTGTGATGTATGATCTAATCACTAAAATGAACGAAAGTTTTTCCATTGGACAAGAGCCAAATTTAACCGAACTAAAGAATTTTTTTGCAACAGACAAAAGGAATGGATTTCAATCGAAGGTAGTTGATCAGAAGTTAAAATCAATTTCCCAAGAGCAAAATGAATACGCCGATATCGATGGCAAATACGATGATAATTACGGTTTCAAGGTTACTACGGTCCAATCCGGCATTGGCGCACGCATTCTAAACGATAAAGTAAAACAAAATTCGAATTTTTCCCGCCTGCAATGTGAGATGGAATCAAAATATGGCAAAGGCGAAAAGATCGCCAATACGGCTAATACTGTGGTTGTAGCGGGAGCAACCATTTTCTTCGGGGGCGGTGCGCTTCTTCTTGGGCGGCTTGCACAAGTCGGCATAACCTCTCAGCGAGCCGCGAAAGTGGCTCAAGTCATTTCTACAGCCGCGAATGGCACTATTTCTACTTCGCAGATAGTTCAGGGTCTTGTTGAATCGTGTCAGCAACCGCACTTTTTTAAAAAAGATAGTACCATTTGCGCCCGTGTTGAATCTGTAAAAACAAAGGGGATCGGTGTACAAATTAATTCAGAAATTGATCACTCTGATTGCTTAACTGACATGGGCCTTGCTGCACTTTCAGGGGCTGCGGCGTTTAAGACTGCAGCAAAAGCGAAGCAGCTTAAACGAGATCAACAACTTTTACAGCTTGGCCTTCGTGATAAGTATAGTTCTTTAATAAGTGATATTAGAAATAATTCGATGCTAAATAACACCCAAAAAAAGCAGTTGATTTCGGAGCTAGATAGATCAATTTCACTTTCAAGTATCGACAGTTTCCCTCGGCAGGAATTCCTAAACTCCATAGCTAAAGAGGACCCCCAGGATCTTTTATTAGCACTCACACAAATAAACAATGGCACTGCCGGGCCAACTTGGAAAGAAAAAGTCAGAACATGGCTATCCACCAAAGGTTTCAACAAAAAAGAAGCCGACGAACTAGAAGCGTGTATGGTGGATAACGCTACGAAAACAAGCAAATGCCTGGCATTTGAATTACCGGTAAAATCGTAATTGCCCGCTCTTTATTTTTCCATTACATTGATGTCGCATGCAAAAGGGCTTTAATTCAGACATCGTAGTAAAAGGAACTAGTTTTCATATCCAAACCGAAGATTGGGGTGAAAAGAATCCATTTATCGTCACGCGCGTATTTGCTGGCGGCGCTGTCAAAGCGACGATTAAAACTCCGTATGCTAATTTGATGAACGAATTTGCGGCTCGCAGTGAAATGGCGATCAAAAATGCTCTTCGTCGCCAACATGCGGACACTATCGATAACCTAGTGTCCGGCAAAATTCAGATATAAATATTATTTTGTAGCTTTGCCTGCAGCCGATGGTGTCTTGCCAGTAACTTTGCCGGCAGAGCCTTTAACGCCTTTGCCCTTGTCGTTGGCAATAGTTGCTTTGTTCGGCGATGGATTACAACGTTCTTGACCGTCACCTGTTCCGCAATCAGGGCGTTTACCTTCAACCATTTCATTCTTGCTTTTGCCGCCCTTCATAGTCGTAGCGTAAGCACTTCCCGGCTCAACCTTCTGAACCGTTTTAGTATTGTCGACTTCTACGGCTGTCGCACCTGGTGGGTCCGCAGTTACGTCCGCCTGGGCGAACAAGTTAATCATCAATAAAACCATGATTATAGAGATTAAAAATTTCATCCTGAATTGCTCCTATAAAAATAATTCTTGGGTGGCTGGGGCGATAATATCTAGTAGAGTATTAAACGTGCTCGCAACCTGCATGGCTACGCTTGGACCTTCTTTACTATCGACCTTGTTAATGTCCCCATTTGGCTTATAGCTCACCTTAATAGAACCTAATCCTGGGCGAGATACAACCACTGGCTTATTATATTTCTCTTCATACTCAAGCTTTACGATTTTTTTAGCCTGATCCACTATCTTAGTTATTCTACCACGATTATCGTACGACAATTCGATCTTTTGGCCGTCTGAGTTTTCTGCAAAATTCAGATTACCTTTTGTATCATATTGAAACATGGTAAACTTAGTAGAAACTTTCTTACCCTTGTCATTCAGGGCTTCAACAATCACCTTAGATGGTTTCTTAAGTGAATTATTGTATTCGAAAATCAGTTTATTATTAGCTGTGTTCTTTGTTTTTACTAAGCCATCCGGTGTGTATTCGTATGTAAATTTATCGCCATTTTTACGAATAGACGTCGGTCTACCAAATGTTTCGTGATATGAAATATCTGTTTCGTTATCGTTTTCTTTAGACAGAACACGCGACAAAACGTACTCACCATTTGATTTTTGTTTATGCCAGAATTCATAACGGCTGTTCGCAACAGTTTCTTTTCCGCAAACTTTTTTAACTGTCGACCAAAAGTGACCTTTAGGATCTTTCTTATCGACTTCGTAATTATACGTTTCGTTACACTTATCACGATCCGTGAAACCAACAACCCAGTCATTATTTTGGTCATACTTGATTTGAATCACTGAATTGTCAGTGAAAACAACTTTAGTTAAGTTATGTAAATCATCATATGAATATTTCGTGGCATATTTTTTAGAGTCCCGTGAATACGATAAGTCATCCGTGTTTACATACTGATATTCAGCCGTCAATCCGTTAGGGCCAAACACTTGCTGAACTTTTTTATTCGCTGAATAGTACTTGAACGTTAGCTTTCTAGATAATGTGTCGGCTACTTCTTTTAGTAAACCCGCTTTATCATATTCTAACTTAAGCATATTTCCGTTTTTATCATACATGTGTGTTAGCTGACCTTGTGGATTAAATCTTTGTTTTGATCCATCGGGTAGGGTGCGCTCATAGTACGACGTCTTGAAAATAATATTTTCAACTTCTTTACCGTTAGCCATGAACTTAGTGCCATCAACTACTTTTGTTTGCCAGCCATACTGTTTAGCTAACTCTGCGCGATCATCATCATACTCAAATAGTTCTTCTTTTTTTCTCTTGTAGAAGTCTTCATTACGACCAGCGACTTTTTCGGCTTTCATTTTACTAATAACGAAATCCACAACTTTATCAACTTCTTGTTTGCCCACTTCACGAGGTGAAAATACGACCTCGGCACCCGCGCCGCATTCACGCACTTTCAAATTGCTTTCCGCGGTGATTTCTAATTTGGTTTCAAAGTTAGTACACCAGCCGAATCCAAAGATTCCGTTGAATAGCGTACGGCTGTTATATGTTCTTTCTAGTTTCAAATCATAGCCAGTACCATCTAATTCAAAATCAATCCACGTATTAGAATAATTGGCATTTTTCATGTCCACGATAGCGTGAACATTTACAGACACGAAGCATAGGAAAATGAGTAGGAGAGAGCTTTTCATAATCTAAAATTCCTTTTTTGATTATACTTTTATTGTAACAATTTTTTTGATCCAAATGCCACCAATTACCTGCAAGACTAGCATTACAAAGAGCAAAATATAGCCCATTGTCGTAGTGTACATTGGTCTAATAAAATTAGGATCCATAAACAGGAAAACGATAAAAATTAGAAAAGGGACGGCCATGACGATAATCCCTTGCATAACGCCTTTAGAGGTAATGGCTTCAATTTTCTTCTCGATTTTCTGGCGCTCACGAATTACAAACACGATAGTTTCAAATGTTTCCGCTAGGTTACCACCGGTTTCTTTTAAAATATTAATCGCCGTCACGAACATCTGGACGTCTGGTCTAGGTATGCGTTCCGCTAATTTATTTAGGGCCTCTTCAAAGCTTGAGCCTAATTGTGTGTCACCGACAATTTTCTCAAATTCCTGTTTAATTGGATTATTCATGATCTCGATCACCCGTTGCATGGATTGCACGGGATTAGATCCGGTTTTAATACCATTGGCCATGATAGTCAGGGAATCCACCATCTGTTCTACAAAACGATTGCAGCGTTTTTCATAGGTCGCTTTTACCATTAACAGCGGCATATTCCAGCCCGCAATGCCCACGCAGCCGCCGAACATAAGACCGACAATAACATCGGGCCAGAATAAAAAGAAAAATATTCCGCCCAAACCAAAGCTTAAACCAAATAATAGGTAAGTGACCTTGCGAGGATCAGTCTGAACACCCATCAATTCGTAATATCTTAAAATCAAATCACGATTCGATGCTGACTTTTTTTCAAAGAAAGGAAACAAAAAACCGCTCAAACCATAGATCGCCACCGCGACTGAAATCGAAGTGAGGATAATAAAAGGTACGGGCTTGAACAAAAAATCCATTCGTGTTTTATCCTATCTTTTTGACAGGTGTTTGTGCAGTAGGCGATGGACTAGTTGTTGGAGTCGCCGGTTTCTGAGCATCAGCTAAAAACAATTCTTTTGGAACAATAACATTTTTCGCAGCTAATTTTTGAATTAACTTTGGAATGTAACCTGTTGGTTGGAACTGTCCTAATATTTTTTTCTTAGCGTCATAACCTGTCTCTTTAAAAACAAAGATAGGGGCTAATGTTACGGCATCACCTTGAATTCCATCTACCTCAGTGATTGACATAATTTTACGTGAACCATCTGATAGGCGCGAAACTTGAACAATAATATGCACTGCGCTTGCAATCTGTTCCCGAATCGCACGGGCAGGTAAATCCATGCCGGCCATCATACACAGAGTTTCCAAACGAGAAATACACTCTTTCGCATTGTTGGCGTGAGTGGTAGTCATCGAACCATCATGACCTGTATTCATCGCTTGCAGCATATCTAAAGCAGCGCCATCACGACATTCCCCAACCACAATACGATCGGGACGCATACGTAGCGCATTCTTAATTAAGTCACGGATACTAATTGCATGCGAACCTTCCATCGAAGTAGGTCGCGTTTCTAGGCGAACCACGTGATCCTGCTGCAGTTGTAACTCGGCAGCATCCTCTACCGTGACGATACGATCGCTTGTTGGAATAAACGATGACAACATATTAAGTAACGTCGTTTTACCAGAACCCGTACCACCGGAAATAACCACATTCATACCATTTTCAACAGAGATGCGCAAAAATTCGATCATACTCTTTGTCATTGAGCCGTACTCAACATACCTCTCTGGAGACACGCCACCTTTTTTAAATTTACGAATGGTTACTGCGGGACCGTCGATCGAGCACGGTTCAATAATCGCATTCACCCGGCTTCCGTCTTTTAAACGCGCATCAACCATCGGGCTTGCGTTATTGATTTGACGACCTAGGGGAGTCACAATTCTTTCGATAATACGACGAAGATGATCATTAGAAGTAAACTGCATTTCTTTCGCCCAGGTTAGCTTTCCGCCTTTTTCAATAAAGATTTTACGGTAGCCATTAATCATGATCTCAGAAATATCTTTGTCTGCTAATAAATCTTCCAATGGACCCAATCCTAAGGATTCTTTTAGTACATCTTCGATCAGAATCTGACGCTTATCCCGCGCCATATCTGGAGATTCTTTATCTACGATTTGAGTAATTTCACGCTTTACGCGATCTTTAATTTCATTTTGCTTAGATTCATCCTGACTGTAGTCTTTCATCATACGCGAAAGTTCTGGCAATCGCAGAAGTTCGGAATGAACGCGTAAACGCATTTGCACTTGCGGATCTAGTCCTTGCATTGAAGACGCTGATAAACCGCCTACACCGTTAGAGCCGCCTCCATCCGCAGCTACTGGTGCAGGTTTAGGTTTCGCTAAACTTTTTAGTCTTTGCAGTGGTCCACCCGTAATACGGCGAACGACTTCATAGTAGGCATTCGTCAATGGCGATTTCGGTTGCGAAATTACAAACGGAGTTTGTTTCTGAATCGAACCTAATGTCATCACTTCATCATGTGGAATCAAACCCATTGGCGGTAATCGCAATGAATTACTAATATCTTGCGGAGAAATTCCCGATGGACTGACTTTGTTAATTACTAGCTGAAACATGTCTCTGGGAAATGTCGCCGACAAAAGGTCATTAACTAAACGCTGAGTCTGAGCTACAACCAAAACTTCCGGAGTTGTTACAATAAAGCACGCCGTAGCTTCTAATAAAAATGCGTTTTGCAATGGACCAATATCATTGCCTAAATCGACAACGATAAACTTAAACTGACGACTAAAAAATTCAATTTGTCGCATCAGAGCTTCCGGATTCACATCCAATTTCTCTTCAGGTCCACGTACCGCACCCAAATAACCTAATCCCGAAGGGTGCATGTTAACTAATTGATTAAGCGGCGTAGCTGCTAAGCCCGTCGCCATCGTTGTAATTTCTTTTAAAGTTTTAATAGGTTTCTGACCTAACAGAAAGTTCTGGTCCCCAATAGATTTCGAGTCACCATCAATAAGTAACACCTGCGTACGCAGCTCCGTCATTAACGCCACAGCAAAGTTAGCGGCAAAAACGCTCTTACCTACGCCGCCTTTACCACCAATAACACCAATTAATGTACAATTAGGATTCAACGCCAAAGCCAATCTCCTGGTTTTTCCATTAGCTTTATCGGTATAGTCTCAATTTTAGATAACTAACTAAAAGACCAGAGTTGGCTCGGATAAATTTATCCTAGCCAACCTCTCGACCTACTTTAGTAAGGCATTTTGAACTTAGCTTTGATCTTTTCGCTGTCAGCACTCGCAGA
>DDTZ01000124.1:27239-57700 GCA_002344565.1 Bdellovibrionaceae bacterium UBA2351
GTATCCGTTGAATTCTTGATCAACCCACCCACCGCAGCGCTTTGACGATCACGAACTGCGATTACAGTGTTTAATTCATTCTTAGAAACAACCGGATTACCACCCACAACACCGACTTTTTGGCTCACTTGGAACTCAAGACGCATTTCAACTGTTCCTGATTTGTCACCACTGATAGTCGGAGTGATTGAAGCTTTCAAACCTGTCGGAGTGAATGCTGTTCCTTGATTACCATTTTGCCCAATTACCGAATAAGGCTCATCGATTGTTTGCGAGATCGAACCCTTTTCGCCATCACGAACCATGAACGATGTGCTTTCTAACACCCGCGCATGGCCATGAGTCTTAGCTGAATTTAACTTAGGCAGAAGATTGCTCACTACCGCAGTCAATGACGTAACCACGCCGCCACCCGTATCCCCAGTTGCTGCTTTTACACCAGTTTCATCGCTGATTTTAGGAGCCCATTCGAAACGGAATGATTTTGAGTAATCCTTCTTCAATTCCACATAGTGGATATTCATTTGGACTAACTTTTTCGGTGGAGGTGGTGCGCCCTCTTTTACCGAAATCATATTGATAACACCGTCATTCATTGGCTTAGGACATTTGATTGAACCATCAGAACATGATGGATCTACATAAACCGGTGGCATATAGATTTTCGCGATAATTTCTGCTTGGATTTTTTCGGCTTCACTGCCTACTTGTCCTTGAAGAATGATTTTTTCATGACGAGCGCGACATTCAATTTCTGGATTGTTGATGTCACTCATGATGAACTGACAGATCTTGCTGTACGCCATTGGATTTACGCTAACGATACTATCAACTTTATCGCCAAACTGACGAATAACATTTTTGATACGCATTAAATCTTTTGGTGTTAATACCTGGCCATCAATAACGACCTTATTGTTGATGATTTTAATTGCGATACCATCGATATCCGAAAGCATGCCCTTAAGTTCGATTACCACTTTATCTAACGTATTTTTACGAACGCTAATGCGATATTCTACGACTTTCTTGTTATTCTTTTTATCGTAAATAACTAGAGTACCAAAACCCTCTTTAATTGGCTTAAAACGGAAAAGATTTAGTTTTTTATTGAATTCAATTTTTACGAAGCCCTTATAAGAACCATCGTATCGAATCATTTTTGGTAATGAGGGAAGCTTTTTATCTTCTTCAATTCCATAAGTTAAATTAATGTATTCGGCTTGGCGGTAAGTCGCATTCAACTCATTGCCGTCCGTTTCAACATAGGTATCTGCAGATGATTTGTCCGCAGCTAATTTGTCTTCATTTTCAGTGTTTGCTTCATCGACCCCAGCATCATCAGCACCAGCATCTTGCGCCAATGAAAATTGGAAGCTAAGGAGTAGAAATACAACTAAAAGATTTTTAAACATCGCCATCTGAGTTCCCCCTTAAACCACTGTTACCGACCGCCGCCGTTACCACTTGGACGATTGCCCCCCGGCAAAATTCCTCCCGAAAACGGAGAGGGTTGTTGTTGGGGTGCAACCGGCACTGCTGCTGCATTACCTTCGGTAGCTCGAGCTAAAATTGAATCTGCTGTTGAACTTGGTAATCTGGCCTTCAAAGTTCCATCTGTTGGATTTCGAAGTGTCAGATAAATATTTCCTGGCGACGTGGATAAAATATATACCAAATCCTGAGCTTCTTTAATCTCAGCCTCAATCGTTATGGTACCATATTTCGTATCGCCAGTAAGAGAGGTTTGTATTGCGTTCTTTCCAGTTGAATCGTATTCAATTAGACGTGGGATGTTGTTTTGAACTGAGACACCAGTGGCAAGTACAACTACATTTTGCATCAACAAAAAACTTTCGCGACGCATGTTCGCACCCTTACCGATATCAAGCGCGACAAAAATATCAATGCGATCGCCTGGGCGAATAAGTTTAGCAACACCGCGAACCTCATCCACGGGAATAGCAATACCACGTTTTGATGGTGCTACTTGAAGTGCAATTCCGGTATCTGCGCCCGGCGAATACAGGTGATTTTTTAAAACAGGTTGACCTTTTTTAAACGGAACTGCCGATACATTACCAACGATGTCTTGCATGTTTGAATAGAAACCATCCGGTACGAAATCTACCGGAACTGATTTTGTTTCTAGCATTGAATCGTAGATCGTTGTCATTTCAGGAATGTCTTCCTTCGCGACAACCACCACTTTTCGAGCACCCAATTGTTCCTTGATGGCTTTGCGCTGCTCTTGAGCATAACTATAAATCATGAACGCAGCGAATGCGCCGGCAAAGATGGAAATCCAAAGATTCTTCGACTCATTTCCCATGGTGACCTCTCGAAAATTTAATCAAACTATTCAACCATCTATCGGTATTTAGTAGAGATTCCTTATCTATTTTTTCGACATTTTAACTAGGCCTAGACTCATTTTACTGGTTTCGCTGTAGAAAGTTTAGATAGATTTGCAGACTGTTTCAGTTTGATACACGGCTAAACACCAGTGAGTGCAGATGAAATCGGATAGTTTTAGAAATTGAAAGTTAGCTCTTTGAACGACTAAAACGTGAACATTTTAGTTTTGCTACTGCGTTTTAGCACACTCGGAATTGATGCAAATTCCGTAAACCGTTTTGATCCAAACAGGAAAGGCTTTGTATTTATCTTTATCATCTAGCAACGGTTTGCCATCGTCGCGAATTTGATAAATAGTTTGATTGTGCAACGCCAAGTTAGAGTCTGTTTGAGGAGTTCGACTATAGTCATTTCCGTCTTGATCAGTTCCACCAAATGAATTTACGAAAGAAATCGGTCGCGCGGTTGCAACCCATTTATCATCATTCGTCGAAAATTCTGATGTTACACCGTGAAACCGGTTTCCAAATTTTCTAAATTTAGATAAATTACGAGTATCTGTATTCTCCCGCCAAAAAAAATCCAAATTACTTCGAAAGCGATAGGTTTCCATAGCGTAATTTCGAGCCGCCATGTTCTTTAGAATTCCTGTCTGAATAACGCCAAAGAATCCAAGGCTGAAGTTAAACAAGATCATAATTACCGAAAAAATTCCTACGATCTCTAATGCTGCCATACCTTTTTCGTTTTTTAGCATCCGTTATCCTCCATAGGAAAGTACTTCGGATTACTGCCTGCCTGCGTGTCGTAGGTAGCAAATCGGGCATCGATTTCAATTAAGGCACGATGTCTATTTTCTACTCTAAAATATTTCTGACATTCCTCTTGAGTTGGATTTCTGAGCATAAAGCCAGTGACTTTCGCTGTCATGGGCTCGTCTTGCGGATTTGTACTTCCTAGTGGTCCTAGTTTTAAATTCAATAGTTTAGTACCAAATACCAGGCGCACACCTGTAGCTGGCAGTCTGGTACCATCGGTGCTTGCAATGTATTCTGAAAATATTTCGCCGTTAACGCCGCTGCGGAAAGCCGGAGAATCATAACCTAAACTAAACCAGCCTTGAGAAAACAGCTTTCCCAATCCTGGTTGAGCCATCATTTTGGTAAATTTTTTTCGTGCTAAATTTTCCTGTTCAGCCACAGTAACGTGACCACCAGAGTAGATTCGCCCTACCGAGAAGGCAACATACTGAGCGACAAATGCAGTAGATAGTGTAAATGCGATCGCAAAGAACATAACACTAAACGCCACGCTGATTAACAACGCGATCGAGAATTCTACTGTTAGGAATCCCTTTGAGTTTTTTCTTAGTGCTAGCTTCATAACTACTCTAATTCACGACCATCATTAGTCGGTTCTATTATTCTTGTTGTAGAGTCGCCACTTTTTCATGATTGTGTGGGTGTTTAGCTCGCGTTGAGGCGGGGTCACCCCAAGCGCCATTCTCTATCATCCCTGAGATTTTTGCCCATGGCTTTGTTAACATATTCGCAAAGATCTGTTTTTCTTCAGCCCATTTTTTTAAGCCCAAGAATAACATGATACCAATCGACAACAAGAGCACCGCTTCAATAACAAATTGGCCTTTAGATTTTCTATTTTTAAAATCTACTTCGCTTTTTGCCACTGAAGCGCCTGACCGTTCTCCATTTTAAATCCATGACCAGTCGTTAGATGTTTTTCCACACGCGCACCCAGCACCGGACCATAGTCACGGAATGCTTCCATCGGCGCGCTGAAGAAGAACTTCAAACCGATCATGAACATACAAAAAAGTAAGAGAACATACTCTATTGTCATTAATCAAACCTTATTGGTTTACTACGCCGTCCATACCAGATTCAGTTTTACCAACAACTTCGTTGAACTTAGTTGTGATTCTGCCTTTGAAAGCAAAAACTAAACCGATAATAACAACTAATAACAAGATATATTCAACCATACCTTGCCCTTTTTGGTTTTTCAAAAATTTCATTTTGTTCTTTTTATTTACTGTTTTCATAAATCCTCCACGTAAAAATTAGATTATTGCGCTTGTTTCTATTATCGAACATTTCTCAAGGAAACATGAGTGCAAAACTAAAACTTCTCATTGTGATACACTTCCGCATTCCTTACCGACCAGACCTTTGTCAGTCACCGTTGACCAAACAATCCACTGACTGATATTTTTACAGATAGAACTTCTAATTTAAGGAAAATCCATGCAAAAGCAGTTAATCCGCCTGTACGTAGTTTGTGTCGTCGTTTTATTCGTTGTTAATGTTGTCGTTAGTTAGTTCTTGTTTTGAATTTCAAAAATAAATCTCGATAGCGCAAGGGCCTTCCTTTTGAAGAGGGCCTTTCCTTTTATCAGGCCGCCCATCCTGGGCTTCACTTGGGGAACCGCCATCCTTGGCGCAAGTGAGCCTGCTAAAAGGAAAGGCCCTCTTCAAAAGAAAGGCTTTTTCAATAGAAGTTTTTTTAAAACAAAAACAAAATTAATATCAGCAAAAAAACAACGAACAAATCTAGCCACAGTCGGTTCTTCTAAACCCCGGTTCGCAATCTTCTCCTTCTTGCACTTCAAGAACTAAGATTTGAATTTCAATGGAACTACTTTTTGGGGGTGGCTGAAAGAGGGTCTTTGCTAAGCGCCGGCTCACTAGCGCCATGGATGGCGGTTCCCCTAGTGCTGCCCGAGGGCCTGGACGGCCCGAGACAGGCGATTAGCAAAGACCCTCTTTTAGGCGCGCCCAAAAAGCCTCGCGCCACCTTGGATCCTCTTTAGAAAAAAGCAGGGGGAGAAAAGAAAAAGCCCCGGTTTTTAGGCCGAGGCTTCGATAAAAAAATTGAAATTCAAATCTTAGTTCTTGAAGTGATAGATAGTCGAGTAGTTGCGACCTAGTTCTTCTTGGTCCATTCCGTAGCCAACTACGTAGCGGTCGTCGATTACTTTGCCTACGAAGTCTGGCTTGATAGGCAGTTCACGGCGAGCTGGTTTATCTAGCAAACAGGCGATTTTTAGTGTCGCGGGATTTGCGTTTAATAGACGGTTTTTCAAGAAGCTTAGTTTTCTTCCTGAATCGATGATTTCTTCTACGACTAGAACGTGTTTGTTCACGATGTTCTCAGAAATGTCTTTAGCGATTTTAACAACCGAGCCCTTGCCCGATGAAGTTAAATAAACAAAGTCGACTGTGATTTTTAGTTCTAACTTTCTCATTAAGTCAGCCATAAAATGAACTGAGCCTTTTAGCGGGCAAATCATAACTAGCTCTTTGCCGTAATATTCGTCTTGAATTTTACCAGCTAATTTTGTAATGATCTCGTCGATCTCTTTAGCTGTTAAAAACGGAATCATGTCATCTTTATTTAATTTCATACAAAGTCCTAAAGGTTTGGATGGCTAGAGTTTCTGAGCGCGCCGATTTGTTTCAAATAACGATTCGCCTCTGGATTCTGAGGGTCTCTCATCAATACGCTTTCCCACTGGTCCGCGGCTTCACGAGTTCGTCCTTCATTATACAGAATCACACCTAGTTTGTTTTTTGCCGGAATGAATTGAGGGTACTCGATCACTAGATTCTTAAGGTCTTTGATCGCACGATCAGGTGTACCCATATTTACGTAGACCTCAGCCATTCTCATTGTGATTTCCGCACGACGAGACGACAGTTTTTGAGCCTTTAACAATTGCTCAAGCGCCTCTGGATATTTTTTGTACTGCGAATATAGGTCGGCCAGTTCCTCATGCTTATTCGCAATTTTTTCATCGATATATGGATCGGGACGATTAGAGCGAAGTTCTAATAGTTTTTTTGCATCGTTAAATACTTTTTTACCCTCGTCGTAGCGACCAATATCATTCAGGATAATAGATAAGCCAACACTAGCGTCTGTGTAGGTCGGATCTAATTCCAGCGCGCGTTGAAACGATTTAATCGCTTTATTGAATTTACCCTGGTCGTAATAGATTGTACCTAACATCTGATGAACTTCAGGATTACGTTGCGGCTTAGTTAATAGCTGCGCCAGCATCGTTTCAGCCATCTTGTAGTTGCCGTCGATGAAGTTTTGCTTAGCTTCTTGAAAAAGGGCTTCTGTTGAATATTCCATCATAACTAGTCCTGCACCTTATCTGTTTCACCGGCTTCTTTTTCCGCCTCTTTAAGAGATGTTAACTCTTTCGAGTCTGGAAATTGCGCCTTAAGCATATCACGATATTTTTTAGACTTTACACGATCTTTAACTTTAACTGCCGAGTAATATGCGCGCGCTAGAGCACGTTCGTCCAAGCCAAGTTTTGGATAATTCGCCACAAGGAATTCATAACGTAACAAAGCACTGTCATATATTTTACGTTTGAAATAGAAATCACCAACGTAGTCCTCTTTTTCAGCTAATTTTTTAAGAGCACTATCTTTTTTCTCTTTAGCTTCCGCTACAAACCCTGATTTTGGAAATCTTTGAATTACTTCGTCAAATGCAGCGATAGCATCATTTGCTAACGACAAATCGCGATCAATAGTTTCCGGTAATTGTTGATAGAAGCTCAAGCCTGTTCGGAAAATAACATAGTCAATCTGAGGATGTGTTGGATGCAGTTCGCGAAAGGTTTGGTAGTTAATCTGCGCTTCGCCATATGATTCTTCTTTATAATAAACATCGGCAATCGCTAGCTCTGCTTTCGTAGCATACTGTGAATACGGATACTTGTTTTTTACATCCGCGTACTTTTTGATTGCCTCTTCATAGCGCTCGTCTTTTTCGTACTCTTGAGCCACAATAAAAGTCGACTCAGCTGTGTCTGTTTTCTTTTCATCTGATGCACACGAAGCCATCAGAATTACAGCAAAAACAGGAATGATTAGGGAGGCAACTTTTGGGGTAATTGACAGTATTTTGCGTAGCATAAAGTGAATTTATTAGGGGGGTCACTTTTCTGTCAAGCTCAGTTTTTAAGTCAGTGGTTTTCCATCAGTAATATGTTGATAAATCGAGGCATAAATAATTTTTACAGCACTCGCAACGGGGATGGAAATGATCATCCCTAAAATCCCCATTGTCTGCGATCCCACCATCACAACCAATACAACGGTAACTGGGTGCAAATTCACGATTCGCGCCACCACCATAGGTACGATAACCAGGGCATCAATTAACTGAGCCAACAAATAAATAAATACGATGTAGGATGTCACTGTATTTGTTTCTTGGTTCACCAATGCAATCAAAATTCCAGGGATTACACCAATCAAGGGTCCCAAATAGGGAATCAGATTCATAAGTGCCGCAAAAACAGCCAACACCAGGGCGTACGGAAATTGAATAACCGCGAGTCCAATCCAAATTACGAAGCCTACCAAAATGGATTCCACCAAACGAGCCCGAATAAATCCACCCATTTGTTCCATGATTTGATGTTGGAGGTACATGGAAAGCTCAAAGTACGCATTGGGAACTGTAGAAATCATTCGACGATAAAATTCTTTTCCGTCGAGCAACATAAAAAAGCACAAGAATGGAGCTAAAAACAAAACCGTCAACGAGCTCAACAAATTTTCGGGCAAATCCGTGAAAATCGACTGAGCTATTTGTTGCACTTTCTGGCTCAACTCTAAACCAAACCTTTGTTTGGATTCCGCAGGTAAAAATGAAAACAATCCCGATTCCCATGACTGAAGCATTTTTTGTGTACCTTCAACATACTTCGGCAACTCGCCCTTCAATTCATCTACCTGAGTACCTAGTGTTGGAAATACAATCAACGAGATCCCAAAAAACACTAGCGAGAAAAATAAAAAAGGGAACAGAGTTGAAACCAATCGACTTAGTCCCTGCCGAACTAAAAAATCTACGAATGGCTTCAAGAGAAAGAATCCCACGAAGGCTAAAAATACAGACACTAATAAATTTTTAACCCAAAAAATTAGGAAAACAGAGAACGCTAAGGAAAACAAAAAGAACCACAGCTTAATACGCCTAATTCTGTGAATTGTTTCCAATTTTAATTCCTTTGCTGAGTTTTGACGAGTGCCGTTGTTTCATGAAGACGAGCTCCAATAACTTGCGCGACTCGAAAAAGAATCTTCACACCGATTTCGGGAGTTTGATTCATAATTTGAATTAAATCCGGTTTGAAAAAACCGATCAACTGCGTGTCTTCCTTGGCTATTGCGGTTGCCGTACGTATCCCGCGTTCTTCGACAAGCGCCAGTTCGCCAAAGAAATCATCCTCTTTTAACGTCGTAATTCGGTTATCATCATACATAATTTCAACTGAACCCTTGGAAATGATGTACATCCCAACGCCAACTTCACCTTGTTTAAAAATGGGCTCACCGGGATTATAGCTGCGCACGTGAGTGATCGCTTGGATTTGATTGATTTCTCGAGGCGCTAGATCTTTAAATACAATATTTTTCTTTAGTGCCTCTTGAATAGTCCAAACACGTCGATCTTTTTTAAAAATGTTGTCCCAGAATAAAGATAAACTCATATATTTTGTTACAAAATAATTTGTATTTCCTCTTTGTTTAGCCAGCCGGAATAATTTCCAGGAATTTTAACTTGAACCCAAACATCCTTAACAACGCCGATTTCAACTTCGGTGCCTTCATTCAGTTCTACGATCTTACTTTGATCCGCTCCGGGCGCAATCTTTAGTTCCACTTTTTCCCTGATCACGATTGCACGCGGGGTCAAATGGTCCCACATCTTCAACGCTAAAATCAGAGTACACGCCACAAAAAGGGCGCTAAACGCGATTGACACTAGGCTTACCGGCGGCGGTGTGGTTTCTTCTTGATTGGCTTTTTTAACCAGGCTCAAATGACGAATCCATTGTAAACCCGCGACTAGAAATGTTAACGCCGTCAATCCAAAAAGCAGATTCAACGATAACCCGGTCAGTACCGTTTTTCTTAGACTCTCAAAATCAGTGTCTTTAACAGAAAACGCATTCGGCGCAATTTTGGAGCGTACATACGTTACGCCTTTTTGAGCCTCCTCAAAATTGGGATCTAATTTAAGCGCTTTAAGCCAGTAGGCGAGAGCCTTTCCCTTTTGATTTAGCTCTACCAGCGTTAACGCCAGGTTATTCAAAACTGCTAAATTATTCGGTGATTCCTCTAGGGCGGCAGATAAATTAGTTTGCGCTTCGGCGTAATTTTTTGCTTGATAAGCCGCTAAACCCTTTTCAAAACTGGATTGAGCCCCGCTACCTAAGGCTGTTAACATTAAAACAACAATAAAATGGATTAGAAAATTTCGAGATAATTTCATTTAATTTAAGAATGTAGCCGCTTTTCATACCGTTGACTAGTTCTGTCTCTAGCCCGACTTTGAACTAGGTGTTAAATGCGTGAACTTTAATAGATTTCATTTTATACTAATTCCGCAGAGAAAACGGTGTAACCAAAGGATTTTTTATGCCATTAATTGGACAGCAACTAGATTTAAATCAAAAAATTAACGAACTCATCGATAGCCTAACAAACGAAGTTGAAAAAAATAATAAACAAATCGCGGGCATCAAAGCCGCATCCCCTGAATTTCAAGACAATGGCAAAAAATGGATGGATACGGCCGGCCAATTTCGTGGTCGCCCTCTACACTATCCGTACGTTGGCAGCGGTGCCGGTCGCGGTCCTTATGTTGAACTTGAAGACGGCAGCATTAAATTAGATTTGATCAACGGCATTGGAATTCATTTATTTGGTCACTCACATCCAACCGTAATTAAAGCCGGCCTTAAAGGCGCGATCATGGATGTTGTTACCCAAGGAAATCTTGAACCAAACAAAGAATACGTCCAGTTCACAAAAAAACTAGTCGACCTAGCGAGCAAAAAGAGCAATTTAAAATACGCCTGGTTATCTACGTGCGGAACCATGGCTAACGAAAATGCTTTAAAATTATCTCGTCAAAAAAATTCTCCGGCACGTATGATTTTAGGTTTTAAAAATGCCTTCGCTGGGCGTTCTACAATGATGGCCGAGGTCACTGACAACCCAGCGTACAAGCAAGGTCTTCCAGATTATAATGAAGTGTTACGCATTCCATTCTATGATAAAAAAGATCCTCAATCGGGTGAAAAAACATTACGTGCGATGAAAGAACATGTTGAAAAGCACGGTAAAAATATCAGCGTATTTGGTTTTGAACCGATGCTAGGCGAAGGCGGCTACATGCCCGCTAACCGCGAATTCTTTGTTCCGCTTTTGGAGTTCTGCAAAGCCAACGGTATCGCTGTTTGGGCCGACGAAGTACAAACGTTCTCACGTACAGGTGAATTATTCGCATTCGAAAGTTTAGATATCGGTAAGTATGTTGACCTTGTGACTATCGCAAAGACGGCGCAGATCGGAGCCACTCTATACACTGAGGAGTATAATCCAAAACCAGGTTTAATTGCGGGAACATTTTCAGGCTCGACTGTTTCTATGCGCACAGGAATGGCGATGTTAGATATGCTTACTAATGATGGCTACCTTGGTAAAGACGGTCGCATCATGCAAATCCACAATAAATTTATCAGCGGTTTTGAAAAATTAGGAAATACCACATGCAAAGGTAAAATTTCAGAAGCTAGTGGTATGGGACTAATGATTGCCTTCACGCCATTCGAAGGCAAAAAAGAACAAGCCGATGCTTTTCTTAAAAAATTGTACGCAAATGGCGTGATCGGATTTCCTTGCGGAAAAGATCCAGTTCGTGCGCGCTTCCTAGTTCCCGCATGCATCAAAGACGAAGACATTCAAATCGCTTTAGACGTAATTGAAAAAACATTACAGGAAGGCGTGTAACTTTTGTCTCCAATGGAATTTGTCCAGGCTTGCCGGGAATTTATCTCTATCGATAGTACGCCCTCTCAAGGCGCTAAAGCAGCAGCCGAGTTTGCAGCAAAGTTTTGTCGCGACCTTGGCTTGCATGTCGAAGAACAGATTGAATCCTCTCCGCTCGGTGAAGAAGCGAATATTATTGTTCGTCCAAATGCGGAACGCCAAGGTCTGGAGCTGTTACTACAAAATCATTTAGACACCGTAGACCCTGGGCCATTTCATTTATGGTCTGTAACTGGAAACAACCCATTTGATGCTACGATTGTAGATAAGAAAATTTATGGATTAGGTTCTGCCGACGTTAAACTTGATTTTCTATGTAAAGCACGGGCGTTGGCTGAAATCAGCAGTCGCAATCCTAATTTCAAACTGCCTCCAGTGCTGGTTGGTACCTATGGTGAAGAAACCGGTATGATGGGTTGTTTAAAATTGATTCGTAAAAACAAAGTAAATCCAAAATTTGCTTTAATTGGCGAACCAACCAATTTGCATTTAGCGAACGCGGCTAAGGGTTTTGTGAGCGTAGAAATTATTATTCCATTTTCGCAAGATGAAATCAAATATCGTAGCGAACATAACTTGCGCGAAAGCACATCGACTCAAAGTAAAGTATTCCACGGAGTTTCGGCGCACTCGGCCCATCCACATTTAGGTGACAGTGCAATTGTGAAAATGCTCACCTACCTAGACATGATTCCCGAAAGCGTCGCTATCATGGAAATTGATGGCGGCAGTAATTACAACACAGTCCCAAGTCATGCATTTTTAGAACTTGATTTCACCCCAGTTAGCAATCCAGTGAATTCCAAAATAAGAAATATTTTTGCAGCGATAAAAATTTTAGAAAATGAATTTAAAAATCACAAAGACAGTGGTTACTCTCCTGATCATCCCACGTTAAACATTGGTCTGATCCGTACACTTGAAGATCACATTCTTATGAGCGGCAGCTGCCGTATTTTACCATCTATCAATCAGGATACATTTGATAAGTGGATGGATTTCCTGCGAACGTCATGCTTAAAAAATGAAAGTCAGTTTAGAATTACAGATTACAAAAAACCATTCAGCTCTTCGGAAACATCTATTTTTACCAAGGGCTGTCGCGATATTTTATCTGAAATGAATTTACCTAATAATTTAACGTCACTATCGTCTACTAATGAATCTAGTCTTATTGCACGCTTAAAGGTGGATTGTCTTTGCTTCGGTCCTGGCTTGCGTGAAAACAATATTCACACTCCAAATGAGCATGTGTTAGTTGACGATCTTGAAAAAGCCACCACGTTTTATACAAAAGTTATAGAAAGGTTTTGTTTATGAGCTTTATAGTACGCCCAGCCGATACAAAAGATATCAATCAACTGGTTGATTTAGCAAAACAGTTTAACCTACTTAATTTGCCTGGCGACAAAAAAGTCATCACGCAAAAAGTAGAAACAAGTATTCAGTCTTTTAAAGGGGACCTGCCAAAGCATAAGTCTGAATATTTATTTGTACTTGAAGATATTGAAGAGCAATTCGTAATGGGAAGCTCATTAATTCTAGCCAAGCACGGCAGCGATGAAATTCCTCATTATTTTTTCAAGATTTTAAAGCGCAACCATTTTTCTGAAGATTTAGGAACTGGCTTTATCCACCAAGTTTTACGCTTCCAATTAGATACCGATGGACCCACAGAGATTGGTGGCTTGTTAGTTGATAAATCCTATCGTCGACGCCCAGAAAAATTAGGTAAGCAAATCAGTTTGGCCCGTTTTGTTTTCATGGGCTTAAACATGGATCGCTTTCAAGATCGGGTACTATGCGAGCTAACGCCGCCGTTAACTGAAGAAGGCCGCAGCGAATTCTGGGAAGCTCTAGGACGCCGTTTTACTGGACTACCATATCAGGAAGCCGATCTTTTAAGTCAAACTCACAAAGAATTTATTCAAAGCCTATTCCCGGAAGACGATATTTACCTGGCATTGCTAGACTCAAAAGCTCGCTTAGTATTAGGCCGAGTGGGCGAAGCCACTAAACCTGCTCAGCATCTATTAGAAAGTATCGGTTTTAGTTACTTGGATGAAGTCGACCCATTTGACGGCGGTCCTCACTATGGCTGTAAAACGAAAGATATTCTTCCTATCAAAAATGGTAAGTTTACGCGTGTAACAGAATTTAAAGATCCAAAGTTCCAAGGACGTAAATTTATAGGCACTCCTGGCGCAAATTTCCGTGCCATGGTTGTGGCCTGCGACCAAAGGCAAGACGAAATTGCTATTCCGTCGAAAGTACGAGATCTTTTAGAGATAGACACAGATCAAGAGGTATTCGTATCGCCTTTTGATACTGAAAAATAATAAAGAGGTCCAGATGAGTTACAAAGGTGACTTTATAAACGGTAAGTTTGTCAAAGTAGAAAAACGTGATGGTGAATTCAAAGATATCTCACCTGCGGATTTATCGGATCTAGTTATGACAGTTCCTTTTAAACATGATCACGTGGATGAAGCCGTCGTCGCAGCCCGCAAAGCTTATAAAAAGTGGGCTCATACTCCGATTGAAACGCGTAAAGAATACCTAGTTCGCTTAAAAGAACTTTTCATGTCTCATGAAGCCGAACTAGCACAAGCGATCTCGCGTGATACTGGTAAACCTTTATGGGACTCAACCACCGAAGCAAAAGCCCTGGTTGGTAAAATCGATATTACGGTTAATTTTTCAAGCAAACTGATCCAAGCAGAAGTTATCCCTCAAGCATTGCCGCAGGTAGATGGGGTGATCCGTCACAAATCACGTGGTGTAATGTCAGTTATTGGGCCATTTAATTTCCCTGCGCATTTGCCTAACGGGCACATTATTCCCGCCCTTTATTCCGGCAACACAGTTGTGTTTAAACCATCTGAACAGACTCCGTATGTTGGCCAGCTATACGCAGAACTGGTTGAAAAAGCTCAGTTCCCGGAAGGTGTATTCAATATGGTACAAGGCGATGGAGAATCAGGCCGTCGTTTAGTCTCTCACGAAAGCGTAGATGGTATTTTATTTACTGGTTCTTACGAAGTTGGTTTAAAAATAAAACAAGAAACAATGACCCACTACTGGAAAATTTTAGCTCTTGAAATGGGTGGTAAGAATTCAACGGTAATCTGGGATGATGCCGACATGGATAAATCTATCTATGAAACGCTAACAGGTTCTTACTTGTCATCGGGACAACGGTGCTCGGGCACCAGTCGAATTTTTGTACACAAAAAAATCGCTGATAATTTTATCGAGCGTTTTTATCAGTCCGCTAAAAAATTAACCATTGGCCACTGGTCAGAAAATCCATTTATGGGGCCATTGATCAACGCCGCAGCGGTTGAGAAGTATATTCGATTTCAAGAAATCGCAAATCGTGAAGGCTGTGAATCCATGATGCGGGGTAAAGCGTTAGATTTAAAAACTAAAGGACACTACGTAACACCGTCTATTCATTTAGTTAAAAAATTCGATCCGAAATCAATTTATCAAAAAAGCGAAATTTTTGGTCCAAACGTTGCAATATACACTGTCGACGATTTCGATGAAACGATCGACACCGTAAATGCAACTGGCTACGGATTAGTCATGGCTTTGTTCACTAAAGATAAGTCCCTGTACGAACGCGCAATTATCGATGCAAAAGTTGGTTTACTAAACTGGAATCGCACGACAAATGGTGCAAGTTCAAAATTACCTTTTGGAGGTCTAGGCAAGTCGGGCAACGATCGTCCTTCGGCACATTACGCGATTCAATATTGCACGACTCCGCTGGCAAGTTTAGAGGACTTTACTAGCTACGATGAAACTAAAAACTTACCCGGATTAACATTAGTTAAGTAGGAAATTAAGAGTGAGTAAACCTATGCGTGTCCTAATTCTAGGCCTGTTCTCAGTCATTTTTTCGGCCATTTTTTTTGTTGGCTATTTATATTGGACGTTTATTTTTTCAACGGCATCTAACTTTAAAAAAGATGTCGTGTATGAAGTGACTCCACAAAAATCATTTATGACAATTGCGGGGGAACTAGAATCCCAAGAACTTATCAAAAACGCGCAGTTCTTTAATGTATATGCGCGCCTCACGGGCTTGCGCTCAAAAATTAAAGTGGGCGAGTATGCATTGAATACAGAAATGCGTCCAAGCGAAATTTTGAATGTTTTAGTTTCTGGAAAAAGTATGTTCCGCCCTTTCACGATTCCAGAAGGGTATAACTTATTTGAAATCGCAGATATCATTGAGAAAAATAAATTAGGAACCAAGGATGAATTTTTAAGACTTGTTTTCGATAAAGGCTTCATAAAAGAACTTTATGACGACAAATTGCTTTTATCGGCTGATATCTTGAGCTTAGAGGGTTACCTGTATCCAGAAACATATCAGGTTACAAAATACATGGGCCTAAAAGATATAATTAGAGCCCAAGTAAAACAGTTCCGCAGAAATTTTGATGATGTTCTAAAATTAAATAAAATTTCTTACTTAACTAAAGAACAGATTCTAGTTCTTGCCAGCATTATTGAAAAAGAAACTGGCAATGCTAAAGAACGTCCTTTGATTTCATCTGTATTTCACAATCGCATTCAAAAAAAAATGAAACTACAGACCGATCCTACGACTCTTTATGGAAAGTCCCTACTATCTAGGAAATTAGAAAACAATATTACCCGTAAAGATCTATTAGCAACGGATAATCTATATAATACATATGTTATTGCTTTTTTACCACCCGGCCCGATTTCGAATCCTGGCCGTGATTCTTTGATGGCCGCAATCGAGCCCGCTCAGACCCCGTTTCTATTCTTTGTAAGTCAAAATGACGGGACGACCCGATTTACAGAGTCTTTAAGTGAGCACAACAAGAACGTTCAAGAGACTCAACTAGATCCTAAAGCTCGCGAAGGTAAATCTTGGCGGGATCTAAAACAAGAAGTTAAGCAATAAAAGGTTTTAATGGCAATCTACCCGCTATCAAAGTTGTTGTTTAGAGCGCACGAACTCACTAATACCCAATTTCGCTTATGCCCAGAATGCCTAAAAGAAAATAATATAGAAACCTCTAGTTGTTCTTATTGCGGTGAAGACATCACTAATTATGACGAAGAAAAATTTATCTTTGAACGTATTAAAAGAATTTCAGATATAGAAGAAATAGGCATTGGCGCAGGAAACGAAAAACTAAATCGTGAAAAAAATAAATTCAATACTCAATATGATCTTTGGGACCAAGTTGTTCTAATTGCCAAATTCCTACGTTCCTACACACTATCAAGAATAGATCCGTTAGAATATGCACGCTCGTTTTTATCGCATTTCCCGCTGACCGAAAAAATGATAGAAGCACTTCAAGTTAATCCAATTAATTTACAACTTTCAAAGCAGAACTCTAGCGATATAAAGAAAAAGCTAATGGAAATCGAACATCGAGATAACTTTGGTTTCTACGCAGACTTTGCAAGTTGGAGCTGGGTCTTTTTGGACGAGACAGAAAGTCCGTTCATCTATAAAAACCTGAACTGGATTAATGTTCGCTATGGATCCTATAAAGATTATAACGGACAGGACATCTATATTGATGAAAAAAACCCTGTCCATGTCGACAAAGCGATTGAAAATATTCAGGCATTTGAGCCAACAAAACTAAATATCGAAGTATTGTTGTTTCCTTTACACTGGAAGTTTTTAGCCGAAGAAAAATTTAAGATAAATGTAAAGCCCATGGTCAGCAAACCGCGCTACCAAGCTGCTTTAGAACGATGGATTCCAAAAACGAAGTCTCATCAAGCCTGGAAAGAGTTAGGAATTTATTTCTGTCAAAATGCTCAAGGGGAGCTTTGCGAAGTCATCCGTGAGTATCGCGATCAACAGATCGCGCAGGAATTTGACGAGAGAGATTTCAACTTCCTATTTTCACTAGCTATGATTTCCAATCAGGCTTCTGAAACTATTCTAGAGTTTCCAAGTAAAAGAGATTCCTATTTTGCACCTCTAATTTCGCTTTATCGAGATGAATCTTACATAAAAGATTATTTTTTGAACTCTTCAAATCGAGAGGCTTGGATTCGCGCATTGCATTTTTATGATTTTTCGATGTTTCCGTTGCCTTCGGAGTTAGCCGCTAAAATTATAAACGAGGTTTCTGATGAGGAATACGCTAATGCTATCGGCCTTATTCATCGAAGTCTTTTAAAATTTCTACTTAAACCGGCTATAGAAAGTGGCTCAAAAAAGAAGATTAGTCTGACTTTAAATGTCTCTAAGGATTGGGACAACGAATTGCAAAGTGTAAATCTTGTCGAATTGTATAAAAAAGACTCGGAAACTTTACTATTGTTGCTAGAGAAAACCTCTGCAAACTACACTTGGGCATCGTCAGCAATTATCCAACTACTAAAAGAACGACCAACCAGTGAACGTTTGGTTACTACGTGTCTTCAAATTTTAAGAAAAGACTCTAGCAATAAATCAAATTTATTTCCGAAACTTTTCAATTTGTGGATAGAAAGCAGGACGCAAAATGTGCCTAATCTCTCTTCTAAATATTTTGACTCCTTACCTGCATTTATGGAATCAAAAAATATTTTTTCCTTGGATTTTAAAGAGGCCGACTTTAGAAAAAATTTGTTAGCTCTTTGGACATCAACCGATGGGCACGTATCAAGCTTAGCCGAGGAATTTATAGATTCGCATGTAGACATTAGAGGTACGCGACTGGGATCGGTGGAATCCAATTATAGCGACCAAGACATCTTTAAGTTATTTAGAGTTATTTTAGTAAACTCAAAACTAAGAGGCCCTCGGTCCATTGCGTATACTTTTATTTTTGAATTGATGCAGCAGGATCGTCTTTCGACTGAAGAGTTAAAAGTCTTATGGGCAGACTTGCCAATGATGGATAACGAGCACCGGGTACAACTCGAATATCGTGTAAAAGAAAAACTGCCACCACCAGCCGCCGTAAAAGCGGAACCAATGCAAACGGAGGCCGAAGCTAAAGCCAAAGCGGCACTAGACGAGTTAGCCGAGCTAAAAATAAAAATGGCACAGATGGAACAGCAGCAAAAAATAGCCGATGAAAGAAATCGAATCATCCAGGAAGTAAAAGATAAATCCGCTCGATACCAAATAAAGCTGACTGAACTTCAAAGCCAATATCAGATCGAAGTCACTAAAATCATGGCAAGTTCACTAGCTCCAGATGAAAAATCAAAAAAAGTAACTGAATTATCCGTTCAGTTTCAGAAGGACATGCAAACCGTTTCAGAAATTTTGAAATAGGTGCCTATCTCATTTTGACCATTTCAATCCTACACATGTATAGACTTTAGACAGTGTCTCATTCTGAGCCGCAGTTAAGTGATTGAAACTATGTCGAAATTTCGGTCTCAAATTGAATGTCTCTGGCACATGTATCGCAATGATAAAAAAGCAGAACGATACTTCATAAGGAGACATTTATGAAAGCTTTAATCCTATCACTAGTAATTGCATTCTCTAGCTCTTTCGCATTAGCAAACTGCCCTCTAGCGGATGCTTCATTCAACAGCAACCAAGGTAAATTAACTCGCTCTATGAAATCAGCTCCCGTTCATCAAAACAACGTGCGCACACAACAAGTAGTTTACGGCGGTCAAACTAAGTAATCTTAGGAATATTTGAAACCTGGGCGATCTAAAGTATCGCTCAGTGTATTCGAGTATTAGCGACTAGCGCGATCAACAGCGTTTGAACCGCTATTGAAAATATCTTTAAAGAATCGTTTTGTCGAATGAGCACCGTTTTCAATCAACAACGCCCCACCCTTAGCGGCTGTCCGGATGTGCTGTGGCACTTGCGATGTATAGAACCAATCGGTCACATGACCTTCCAGACTTTTTCCCCTCATCTCAACTTGTAGCGCTCCCACAATAATTATGGAAATTACGAAGTAGCGTACGACAATAAAAAAATCTCCGATCATAATTTATCCTTAGCTTCCTTTAAACTGACTCTTTCATTTTTTGATGTGATCCTAATGAGTACCCAACTAGGCTTAAAGCCTCAAATAGAGTATCCTTGGTAAACGGCTTTTCTAGAAATGTATTCATACCATTACGTTCCGCCATTTGGATAATACCAGTGTTATCAATTGTCGAAATTCCAATAATCTTTAAGTCGGGCCAGATTTGCTTCATCTCGGAAATAGCTTCTACACCTGATTTTAAAGGCATTACGAAATCTAAAAAGGCTAAATCTGGCAGGGTACGCTTAATAAGATCTACGGCCTCTAGGCCATTGTAGGCAGAACCAACGTGTTCAAATTCGCTTTCAGGGAGAACGTTCTTTATGATCTCGTGGATGAACGGAGCATCGTCTGCAATGATATATCTAACCATATTTCTATTTTGACCTAGGACAGCCGCGATTCCTATTTTCTTCTGTTTAATCTAGACAAAAGCAGTACAAATAACTTGGTCCGTTGACCGAAAATCGCATACATACGAACATTAATTCATGAAGGCATTAGCAATTTCCCGTTGGTCCAGTTTTTGGCTCGCATTTTTATTAGTAAACGTATTGAGTTTTTCAATACTGGCAAAAACTCCGGCGTACATAAATAACGAAGATGCCGCACTAAAAATCAAAACTGTTTTTCTTGAACCCTTCTCGGATAACGTAAATTTAATTTACGCTTCAAAAGCGGAAATCAAAATTAAAAATTTGATAGAAAATGATAACCAGTGGGATGTGGTCGTCGGAAAAAAAGACGCGGACCTAGTGATCGAATCACGCTTAACGAAAAATCCAAAATCCTACACGCTGAAAATGGGACTACTATTTAAAAGCGGGATCGTAATTCAGGACAGTAAAGAGATCGACAATATTTTCGAAACCGAAAAAATCCTAGGACACTACGAAAACCTATTTCAAAATTTAAAATCTAGAATTCCATACCAAGGAATGATACTTAGTCGCACGCAAGATCAAGTAACAATCAATATTGGAGCCGCTCACGGGGTAGTTACTAATCAAGAGGTTCTAGCCATCCACATTGCTAAACTAAACTTGCACCCAAAAACTCAAGCGTATTTGTCTTCGGAAAAAATCGTACTGGGAAAAATCATTCTGACAAAAGTAGATGAGTTTTTAAGTTTCGGCAAAATTGAGTTTGAACGGGAACCACAAATTCTGAAAAAAGAAACTAAAGTGGAGTTCTCGCGCCTAGATCGACCAAACTTAGCGGTACCAACTATCCCGCTCGAGCCAGGAGCAACAGCCGTACCACAAGGTGAATGGGTGCCAAGACAGCCACCACAGTACGGACGAGTTTCCGTGAGTGGCGGTTTAGTGCAGTATACGCAAAATCTGAATTTCTTAACGGCGGGAAACAGAAGCTTATCGCAGTGGTTTACGCCAACCATCAAGGGTATAGCAGAACTATGGTTAAATCCAAATCTGCATTTAGAATTATTTATCAGACAAAGCTCGTTCAAGGCTTCAAACCCGCTCCCAGGTTCAGAGCCAGGAAGTTTGAACATGAGCCTGAGCCAATACCAAATCAAAGCAAAGTATAATTACGAAGTAGATAGCTCAGCCCGCGCTCCGCAATTTCAAGTAGCTTTCGGAATCGGTTCATTCCAAGCTCTTGCAGATAAAGCCACACCACTAGGCACAGGTGATCTCAGCTACGGAGGCGCACTGATAGGGTTCAAGGGAACTTTCGCAGTCTCTGAAGAAAGCCCCATTGATTTGGGATTATATTTCAATTACTTCCTATCAAAGACAGCAAAAGATTCTGGTGATGCGGCTTCATCCGGCGTACAAATCACGGATTTCGGCATGATCGTCAGATACATGAAGACAATGAATCTCGCCTACACATTCGAATTATCATTTGAATCCTACGGCTCAGACTTTGATTTCGCAACGGGCTCGCGCACCGACCCAGTGAACAGCATCACTCACAAATTGACGTCAACACTTGCGGGGATTGAGTACTCGTTCTAGAAGATCTTTTGAAAAATTTAGTTCAAGAACTGAGAGCTGAAAGGAAAAAATGAATTTTATATTTTTACCCCTCATAGCCGGTTTACTGAACTTTCTTTTAGTTTCCTGTTCAGGCGGCAGTTCTGAATCTGCCAACCCCGAAAATGCAGAACAAGCAGCAAAAACTTGCTTGAATCAGTGGGACTTAAACTCCGAGTGGTCTAACGAGCAGGAAATTCAAATTTCTGGCTATTCCCAATCTGCAATGGAACCAAAGGTGGCTGCGGACGGGGGAGTGCTTCTCTGGAACGACAAACCAGCTGGCGGCGATACTCTGATGAATATACACTATGCCGTGAAACAAGTTGATCAGTCATGGCTGTATATTGGTACGGTGCCTGGAACCGTAGATAATTCAAATCTTGATGGTGTTCCGGCTCTTGATTCCTCTTTAAATTTCTATTTTATCTCCACTCGCTCATATGCAACAAACCAACAAACAATTTACTCAGGACTGTTAAGTGTACTCGGGGTAAATTCTTTAGGTGTAAGCTCCGTGGCTGCAGCTGATACCGCAATCAAGAACACTCAATCAGGATTTCTAGATATGGACCTAGATGTCAGTTGGGATGGCACTCTCATGGTAGTCTCACGAGCACTGTTTGCAGGGAATCCATATCCAGAAACAAGCGAATTAAAACTATTTAGTGTATCTGCGCGACAAGCTTCCAATATCTCAAATAGCAATGAAACACTAGCAAACGTCAACTCTACTCTATGTCGTACATATGCCGGGACACTTTCAAACGATAAGAAGGAACTCTATTTTACTATCATCCCGTCGACGTCGATTGCAGGGAGCGACTTTAGAATTCTCGTGGCTAAAAGAGCAACTATAACTGAACCTTTCGGTAAACCACAAGTTATCCAGGCCATAACCGGAACATACACGGAAGGGCCATCCCTTACCCAAGACGGAAAAAATCTTTACTATCACAAATTCGACAGCGTCGCCGGCCGATTTAAAATATACAAAGTCACGAGATAAATTCTTTGTAAGTTCCTATTTCCAAGTCGTACCGATATTGACCTCCTGAATTTCAAAAAAGACTCTGGAATACTTTTCTAAGTACCTTTTTGTTTTTGTAGAGTCTTTTGTTCTCCATCGTTGGATTTGAAACATTCACTGAACATCCTTTTATAGAAAAGACTTTGTTATTTTGGAGGCTCCACCGCCGCATGGATGCGGTATTGTTGCCGAAGGCAACCGGTGGCAGAGCCCATGGAGGGCGCCCTCCAAAATAACAAAGTCTTTTCTATAAAAGGTATGCACTCGCCGCGATCCGCTTCGAAGCCAACGACGGAGAACAAAAGACTCTACAAAAACAAAAAGGCCGGCTTTTGGCCGACCTTTCCGCGATGAACGTTATCATGTACTCCCTAAGGAATTACATCATGCCGCCCATGCCTCCCATGCCACCCATACCGTGGTCGCCACCTGGCATTGCAGGGGCTTCTTTTTTAGGAGCTTCAGCGATCATTGTTTCAGTAGTTAACATTAATGAAGCAACAGAAGCTGCGTTCTCTAATGCGCAACGAACTACTTTAACTGGATCGATAACGCCTTCTTTAATTAGGTCAGTGTATTCATCGCTGAATGCATTGTAACCGAAAGAAGTCGATTTATTTTGTAGAACTTTGTCTAGAACGATCGCGCCATCAAGACCTGCGTTGTGAGCGATTTGACGTAAAGGCTCTTCGCACGCACGTTTGATGATTTGAGCACCCCAAGATTCTTCTTCAGAGTATTTTGATTTATCAACTTTTTGAGCAGCACGTAATAGAGCAGTTCCGCCGCCCGCTACGATACCTTCTTCAACAGCTGCGCGAGTTGCATTCAATGCATCTTCAACACGAGCTTTCTTTTCTTTCATCTCAACTTCAGTTGGAGCACCCACGTGGATAACAGCAACACCGCCAGAGATTTTAGCAAGACGCTCTTTCAATTTTTCTTTGTCGTAATCAGAAGTAGTTTCTTCGATTTGAGCTTTGATTTGAGCCGTACGTGCATTGATTTCTGCTTTTTTACCAGCGCCATCAATGATTGTTGTGTTGTCTTTATCAACAACTACACGTTTAGCCACACCAAGATCAGCGATAGTAGCTTGTTCTAACTTACGGCCCATATCTTCAGAGATTAGAGTCGCGCCAGTTAAAGCAGCGATATCTTCAAGCATTGCTTTACGTCTGTCGCCAAAGCCAGGAGCTTTAACTGCACAGATGTGAAGAGTGCCACGTAAACGGTTAACAACAAGAGTTGCTAATGCTTCGCCATCAACATCTTCAGCGATGATCAATAATTGACGACCTTGCTTAGCTACTGGCTCAAGCAGTGGGATCATGTCTTTCATTGTAGAGATTTTTTTGTCGTAGATAAGAACGTATGTGTTCTCAAGAACAGCTTCCATTCTTTCAGAGTTAGTTACGAAATAAGGAGATAAGTAACCACGGTCAAATTGCATACCTTCAACAACTGTAACTTCAGTTTTAGCTGTTTTAGATTCTTCAATTGTGATTACGCCTTCTTTAGTTACTTTTTCCATAGCATCAGCCAACATTTGACCGATTTCTTTATCGTTGTTCGCAGAGATCGCGCCAACTTGAGCTACTTCGTTTGAGCTCTTAACAGTTTTAGCCATCGATTTAAGCTCAGTAACGATTGTTGCTACTGCTTTATCAATACCACGTTTAACTGCCATTGGATTGTGACCAGCAGTAACGATTTTAGCACCTTCACGGTAGATAGCTTGTGCTAATACAGTTGCTGTTGTTGTTCCATCACCAGCTTCGTCGTTGGTTTTAGAAGCAACTTCTTTAACCATTTGCGCGCCCATGTTTTCAAATTTGTTTTCTAAATCGATTTCTTTAGCAACGGTCACACCGTCTTTAGTGATTAAAGGTGCACCGAATGATTTTTCGATAACAACGTTGCGACCTTTAGGTCCCAAAGTTACTTTAACTGCATTAGCAAGAGTGTTCACACCCTTTAAAATTAGATGTCTAGCATCTTCCGCAAAACGTAATTCTTTACTCATAATAATCTCCTCAGATTTTTAAAATTTAGTATATTTTTTTAGCACACCTTTGGTGCGACTTAATTAATAATTCCCAAGATGTCTTCTTCACGCATCATCAAGTACTCAGCGCCATCCAGCTTCAATTCTGTACCTGCGTATTTGCTGAAAAGAATTTTGTCGCCAGTTTTAACTTCAAGAGGCAGAACTTTTCCGTCTTCAGTCACACGACCTTTACCAGTCGCTACGATTTGTCCACGCTGTGGTTTTTCTTTAGCTGTATCTGGGATAAATAATCCGCCAGCAGTTTTTTCTTCTTCTGCAACACGTTTAACTAAAATACGATCATGTAATGGTCTTACACCGATTTCTTTGCTCATAGAGTCCTCCTAATAGATTTTGGATATGCAATTGTAATATGGTTTGCCCGGAAAATGTGTCAAGGTAAAGGACTAAAGATTTCTTATGATAGGGTATGACCGCACGTGTTGTCGCAGGCTAGGATAGCGCAAATGTCTTGTGGGACAAGGGTTTCGTGGTGATTTTATTGGTTCTTTGTAGAGTCTGGTTTTTCCATCGCCGTGGGGCCGACTTTGCCAGTCGGCGCTCCGCCACCATTAGCGGAAAACATCGAATCCGCGTAGGCTTTGATCAGCTGACCGACTTCATCCGGGGTCATTTTCTCAGCCGCCTCTTTATAGGCATCCGTTTTATTGTCCTGTTTGGTTAAATAAATAGCAAAATAGTCCGTTACGCTTAGTTCTTGGGCTACCTCTAGGGAATATAGGTCATTCTTTAATTGAGCCTCTAGTCGATCAGCTTCGGGGTCTTTAGCGTTAGTGGGTTCATCCTTTTGGAGGAACTGTTTATTAAGTTTTCTGTACTCAATCTGTGCCTTAGTAATAGTAACTTTTTTGATAGCGATTTGAACTTTTTCGTTCTTCCACTCTTTATAGCTTTTTACATTATTATTAGAATTTACCAATGTCGGCGCCAAAGGAAGGGCCGCTTTAATTACGGGTTGAATCATCGGATTTGCGGACGGAGCCTGAGCCGATCCAAAAGCCAGGGACTTCCCAGGCAAATTCAAAGCGAATACGCTAGAGGTGGCAACTAAAACAACTGTAAAAATTTTGATCATATTCTCTTACCCGTAAAAATTGGAAGGTTTCTGTTAAACATAATTAACAAAGGCTGTGCCATATAAAAAAATAGCCCGGTAACACTAAAACTCTAATGGTCCTGGGCCCCCTCGTGTTTCTGCCAAATTTGCGACGTCAGGTTACATTTATGGCCACGTAAGGGTTTGAAATAAATATAGGAAAGTAGGCCCTTTTTTGGCTTTAAAAACAGTATTTAGGGTCGGTTTCTTGACCCTATCAACTAAGGTAGTTAAGACAAATTCTATATGTCGTTCAGCGTCCGCTTCGCATTACTATTCGCCAGTTTAGGTCTCAGCCTAGTAGCTTGCACTAAAGTCGCCGCACCGAAGGGTCAGCCAGTACAATACGGTGGTGCGTGCAGCGAAGAATACTCGCGTGAATATGAGAAAATTTTAAACCTATCCAAAGCCGCACCGGAACTTTTTGATGTGTGCAACGATTTCTATGCACGCTTTGCGGGTGTAAAATGTTTTTCTCATGTCGATGGTACAGAACTGCGAATTCATACAAGCGATTTTGATAACAAATGTAAGCGCGGCATATCATCTAACAAATCAAATTCCGAGACCGAAGCAAAGGAACCCTCTCCAAATCCTAAAAATCAATCTACATGCAGTAATGAATTGATTGATTTTATTATTGGGAAACAAGCAGAGTTTCACACGATTCTGAAATCAACCGAGAACGATGGTGTAACGGATGACTTTTTGTTTGAAAATGCTTTGTCGGCTAAAAAGGCCTGTAACCAGTACTTCTTCAATTACAAATATCTTGAATGCTCGCGCGATGGAAAAGCCTATTCGTTTCATTTACTGAAGCCATTTTGCGATGTTTTCCAAACCCAACTTCACACATTAAAAAGCAAGAATTCTAAAAAATATTCACCTCAGGAATTAAAGACGCTGACGAACGTTAATTTGAAATTTCACTTCGAAGATTCTTTAGTTCCTTTTTATACAGCCAAAGCAAAAATCAAAGACAACTATGTTGTCGATGGTCAATTATTAGATTTCAGTCAAATTAGCTCGAGTCAAAATTACTGCTATTTTGAAAGCGCTAAACTACGCTACTCGGGCGAACTACAAAATGAGATGTACAAGGTGGATGTCACCATTCCAAACAAGAATCGGGTGGTGTTCACACACACATCATTCAATGAACAGTGGCGCCTAGTCTGCCACACCAAGGGCGCATTCTATCATCAAGACTTGCTCGAAGTTTTGGGCGATAAAGTCACCGTCCTTGATTAAATCTGTTTCAAACTGAGACAAACCGCTGAATGACCCTTCGCGCATGTTGTGATGATCACACACTAGACCATTAGATTTTAGAAATGACTTAAGTCCAACGGACTTAGACCGATAGCTAGTCTATAGGGAGGCCCAATGCAGTCTATGCAGTTAAAAAATATCGTACTAGCCGTAATGTTAGTGTTCACATTTGCGTTCTCAAACATGGCCGAGGCCAAAAAGAAAAGCGGCAAAAAAGCGAGCATTTCTAAGTCTGAAAAGAAGAGCAAAAAACTTGCTAAAAAAGACAAAAAGAAAAAGAAACAAAAAGTAGCTAAGGCAGAAAAGAAAAAGAAAGATCGTTCGGTAGCTAGCGAAAAGAAAAAATCAAAGCCTAAGAAGAAAAAGAAATCAGCACGAGCTTAGTATTTAGATAAATATACTAACTGGGGCCACAAGAGGGACTCGGTCCCTCTTGCTAAACTAGTCTTGGTAACTATTTACAGCCTTGTGATTTTGCAATTGGTTTTGGAGATACGCGGAACGTGCAAACGCCTTGTTGTTTATCGAATCGATTGAAGTGAACATACACTTCTTTTGTCAAAGCATTGTAATCTAACTTAGCCCACCAAAATCCACCTTGAGTTGTCGCCCACATACCTGTGGCCGCAAACATCGGATCTTTTTTCACCGGAAGAGAAATCTTGCGACTTTCCCAGCTGGCACCACTTAGAATAAGTGGAACTTCATCCATCGCGTACATTCCCGCCGCATGATCATGTCCGTTAATCAATGATGTGATTTTCTTCGCATGTTTTTTAATTAAAGCGCGCATACCGTCTTGGAAACCGCGACGCTCTTCCCATTCGTGCATACCTGTTAAGGTTATACTTGGATGATGATACATCACGAAATTTAAAGGATAGTTGGATTGAGTCAGCGCCTGATCTAGCCACGCCAATTGCTGAGTATAATTTTTTGTATTGTCTGAGTTCAAAACTAAAAACAAAGCACCTTTGCTTTCAACGGCGTAGAACTCGCCCGGCATTCCGAAATAAGCAACTTCATTAGAGTAACCTTTATGATGATTTCCAATTGCCACTAAAGGAAATTTAAAACCTTCTTGTTTCCAAATATCCCAGGTCGCCGCATAACTGCTGGTCGGAAGATATAAATTATCTCCAGGCATAATTAAATTAAACATCTTATTAGCCGCAAGATTTCGACGAAGAGCCTCTGTTGTAGAATTGCGAATTCCCGCATCGCCTACGATGGCGTACGTTTCCCAATTTCTAACGGCACGTGGATTACGAAAATCAAACTGAAAGGTGGCAGCCGAAACTGAAAGGACAGTGAAAAGTGAAAGTAAAATAAAATGGATTCTAATCATTCGTTCCCCCTAAATGAATTAGTAGGATTAAGCGATACCTTTTCCAGGTATCGCTTGTCGAATTAGAAATTTGTTAGCATTTAAAATGGCTTACTGTGCCAGGAATGCGGTCTACAGACCGAAGAACATTGTCCAGTTAGGCGCGCCGTTACGAGCAAATAGAAGCTCTTTATAAAGGCCTAGCATGTCTGTACCAAAACGTTGAGTCGATGGATTACGCGCACTCATCATTCCCGCGAGCGAGTACAATGTCATACCGTGAGCACCCCTAGTGTACAGAGAGTACGAATCAGCGATTAATGGACTTGTTTCAGGGAATTGATTATGAAACACGATTGGGTTGGAATCATCACGCAATACAGTTGTTAACGCGTCACGAGTCACAACTTCGCGTCCACGTACGCCGCCCGCAGATACTACATAATATTGCACTGGGCGTTTTGCGAATTTGTATTCGTACTGGCCACTAGAACTTTGTTGCATAGGGGCCTGTTGCCATTGACCATTCATTTGAGTTTTGAAAAACACCTGGCTTGGTTTAAAACGAGATACCGTTAAACCAGACTGAAAACTTTCACGACGACTAGGGACTAGGCGCTCTACGCCTTCCTTAGGATATCCGTACGCCGTGATCAAAGCGTCTAATGCATTTGTCGAGTTAGTGTCTGTCCCAGCAGCCGCACGCGCATTGTTTAAACCAGTTACTAAGTCAAAGCTGCCCGCACCGTATGAATTTTTAATTTTAGCTTTATTTGGAGACGCATTTGTTACGCCCACCATTTGATTGAAATTAGAAACGAATGTGTTGATGCGAGATAAATCAACTGCCGCATAATTTATGTCTGAACGACCTTTGTAGTTCATGGTGTAGTTGTAAACCATAACTTCCGCCAGTTCCCGTGGAGTGATTGTTGGCTTTGCCGCCATTGGTGTTAAGAACAGAGTGTAGTTTTCACCTTCACCTGGTTCGTTAAATTGAGAACCAACCATGTATTTAGCTACGTCTTTTAATTCGTAACCAACTTCAAGCGCCGACATGATACACGCATCGAAATTAACTAAATCAATTTGCGGCCCACGGCTACGAACTTGACGTTGCTGTGAAATCGCTGCGTTCATCGTTTCAAAACCAGCTCTTAGTTCCGGCATTGATAAATTAGAACGTGGGTTGTCATCATAAGATACGCCCTGCCAGCCATTTCCATGATTCCAAACAATAACCGCATATTTCTTAGCTGGATATTTTTGAACACCCCAAACTAAGAACTCAGAAAGCGTTTTTGGATTTCCCATATCCGTTTCTGGTAATTGCTCAAGAACTTGAGAGGTAATTTTACCGTTCACTGGATTTGGATTTTTAGTCACGAAATATCGAGTTGTTGGCTGGCCTTGTGGTTCTGGATCAAATTGAACAACGATATTCATTCCCGCCGTTGAACCGATAGCTTCCATTTGAGCCATATTTAAAAAACCAAAACGGTAAAGATCATTGTCCGCATTTAGATAAACTAAAATCGTCCATTCTTTAACTTGGTTTTGAGCTGATGCTGGGTTGACATTAAAAAATGCAACCGCAAATAAAAGTGTAGTAATAAATGTTTTCAAGGAGCCCCCCTAAGCGTGCTCGGAAGTCTCTACGATATAGGTCAATTGAGCAATTATTTTTTTACAAAAATAAGAATTTGTAAGAATTTCTTTTCATTGAGTAAAAGTGATGATTTTGGGTACTAAAAAAAAATTATACCTAAGATAAATTAGTGTTCGTTTTTTCGATTCCCATTGAGTCAGCACACATGCGGCACATGGGAACAAGATCCAATATGATTCACTCATTAACACAACCAGTCCTCAGTCGGAAAAAAACTAAACCCATTGGGCAGAATTGCAGATAATCCGGCAAAAAAATACTTAGATTAAGTATGCGAAGATTGTGCGGGAAAAACAAAGAAGATATTAGTTAAATCACCATTTTGAGAAATGGCGATCGATAACAATAAAATGGTGCGGACGGGAGGATTCGAACCTCCGACCACCTGATTCGTAGTCAGGTACTCTATCCAGCTGAGCTACGACCGCACGACAGAGAAGTGAAGGGATAGTATTATTTCAAGTTAAAATCAATTGTTTTATTCCTGATCGTAGATTTTCCATGAAATAATGCCTTGATTTACAAAGATGACTATGGCACTTTCGAAAAGAGCTATAATATCAAGATTTTACATCCTGATACTTGCCGAAAAAAGTTTATAGAATTCGATAATTTATCTAAATTCTTTCATAAACGGAGACGTGGGTGAGTGGCTGAAACCAAGCCTTTGCTAAAGGCTCGTAGTCCAAAAGACTACCGTGAGTTCAAATCTCACCGTCTCCGCCATCTACTCTTTCAAAA
>DDTZ01000182.1:0-41884 GCA_002344565.1 Bdellovibrionaceae bacterium UBA2351
TAACAACAAACTAGATAAAGTTTCAACGGATAAAACTGAATTTAAAGATTCAAAAAATGCGGTAGAGACTGAAATCAGCAAGTTGATGAATATCAAAGGTGCGCGCACGGTAGAAAGCTTCCACAAAGAACTTGGCCGCGTAATGTGGGATAAGTGTGGGATGTCCAGAACTGAAGCCGGTCTAAAAGATGCGATCAAAACGATCGGCAAAATCAAAGAAGAATTCTGGCAAAACGTTAGAATTCCTGGTGATGCGGCCGATATGAACAACGAATTAGAAAAAGCGGGTCGCGTAGCCGACTACATCGAACTTGGTGAACTAATGTGCCGTGACGCTCTAGAAAGACAAGAGTCGTGTGGTGGACACTTCCGTGAAGAGTACCAAGAAAATGGGGAAGCTAAGCGTGATGATGAAAAATTCTGTCACGTAGCTGCTTGGGAGTGGAATGGAGCAAACAAGCCACAGACTCGCAACACTGAAGAATTAAAATTTGAAAACGTTAAACTAGCTACAAGAAGTTATAAATAGAGGAAATTATGTCTGAAAAGAATATTAATATTACACTAAAAGTTTGGCGTCAGAAGAACCAACGTGAGTCAGGTTCTTTCAAAGAATACGTAGCTAAGAACGTTTCTACAGATGCTTCTTTCCTTGAAATGCTAGATGCAGTTAACGAAGAATTAATTTCAAAAGGTGACGATCCAATTGCATTTGATCACGACTGTCGCGAAGGTATTTGCGGCAGCTGCGGTTTCATGATCAACGGAAATGCGCACGGCCCTTTGAAATCAACGACTGTGTGCCAGTTGCACATGAGAAATTTTAAAGACGGAGATTTTTTAACTCTAGAACCATGGAGAGCGGCTGCATTTCCATTGATTAAAGACTTAACTGTTGACCGTTCCGCGCTGGATCGAATCATTCGCTCAGGTGGATACATTTCTGTTAATACAGGTAATGCACCAGATGGCAATGCAATCATGATTCCGAAAACCGCAGCTGATGAGGCGTTCAACGCCGCTACATGTATTGGTTGTGGAGCGTGTGTAGCATCTTGTAAAAATGCATCGGCGGCATTATTTACGTCAGCGAAAATTTCTCACTTAGGTTTATTGCCTCAAGGTGAGGTGGAAAAAGAAAAACGTGCGTTAAGCATGGTCGGCCAAATGGACAAAGAAGGCTTTGGCGCATGCACAAGTACCGGGTCTTGCTCGGCATCTTGCCCTAAGGATATTAGTCTAACTAACATCGCTCGCATGAACAGAGACTATATGAAAGCCTCGTTTTCCAAGAAACCAGAGACCCACTCTGGAGATGGTGCATAGTCGAACGTCTAAATAACGTCGATGTTGTAGAAAACTGACATGTCAATGGTCCCCGAAGAATCTATCTTAAATATATAAGAGTTTAAGATAGTTTTGGGGGACCAACCATGCGTATTATTTTCTTTCTTCTATTGTCTATTGCTGTATCAGCCAAAGAGACAAAATCTATTCCGGGCGAGTATGTTGTAAAGTTCAAATCAAGCAACAAAAGCACTCTCTCAACATTAGCAAACCAAGTAAAAATGCAAACAGGAATGGAAGTTAAAACTATGCTTCCTTCATTGGGTGTTGCGGTCCTTAAAACAAACGGCGAAAAATTTAATATCGCCACGTTAAAACAAAACTCAACTATTGCGCTGATAGAACCAAACTACATCTATTCAATAAACTATCAAAAAGGTGTAAAACCAAACGATCCGTCTCTTTCCAAACTGTGGGGAATGATTAATATCGGTCAACCGGACTCTGTTGGCCAAGTGGGTGTTCCAGGTGTGGATATCAACGCGACCAACGCGTGGACCGTTCAAACGGGTTCTGTCGACACTATTGTTGCGGTTATCGACACCGGCGTTAACTACAAAAGCAAAGACCTAGCCGGTAACATGTGGGTCAACATTGCAGAAAAAAACGGGAAAAAGGGCGTAGATGATGATGGCAATGGATACGTCGATGATGTGTATGGGTGGAACTTTGTACCAGGCGCAAAAGATCCGTCTGATCCATTGGATGACCAAGGTCATGGGACTCACTGTGCGGGCACAATAGGTGCCATTGGAAACGATAAATATGGTATCGTAGGTGTTGCTTGGAAAACTCGAATCATGGCACTTAAATTTTTAGGTGCGGACGGATCAGGCTCACTGGAAGGCGCGTTGCAGGCGATCGACTACGCAACTAAAAATGGAGCAAAAGTATTAAGTAATTCTTGGAGTGGCGGCGAATATTCTGAAATTCTAAAAGAAGCTATCGAGCGTTCTCATAAGGCTGGGGCTTTGTTTGTGGCAGCTGCGGGAAACAATGCCGCAAATAACGATACAAGTGAACGCTACCCTGCTAATTATGACGTACCCAACGTTCTAACAGTTGCGGCGATCGATAACAAAGGTCAGCTAGCGAGCTTCTCTAACTATGGTAAAAATAAAGTTCATATTGCTGCTCCCGGTGTAAATATCTACTCAACGATTTTAAAAGGTTACGATTCTTGGTCGGGAACATCAATGGCGACCCCGCATGTTTCGGGGGCGGCAGTTCTATTAGCGTCGCAATATCCAACAATGAGTGGTGTTCAGCTAAAAGAAACCATTTTAAACGCGGCTAAACCTAATAAGTTACTAAGAAATAAAGTTTCAACAGCGGGAAATTTGGATGCCTATGCGGCCCTTATGCAAACAAAAGTTCAACCGGACCCGGAAGATCCATATAACTGGACAAGCAAAATGGAATATCAGTTGGCGACAGAACATCCGTATAAGCCAGAACAGAACAGTACTTGGGAAATAAATGTTCCAAGCGCGAATAAGATCGCACTTTACTTTGAAAAAATGGATATCGAATTTAAATACGACACTGTTAAGCTTTACGATGTAAACGGAAAGTTGGTTCAAATTCTAACAGGTGATAATACAGACTCATTCTCTGAGCCCATCAGTGGTAACTATGTAAAGGTTGTGTTTGAAACTGATCGTTCGGTGGAAAAACACGGCTTTGATATCACAAAAATTCACTATAAGTAAATATTGATAGCGACTAGCCGCCGCCACTATTTGGCGGCGGAGGTGGTGTTACAAGTCGGCAGGTATTTGAAACAAATTGGATATATCCATTTCGACATAAGAAATTGATACTGCCTTCGTAAGTTTGAGTTACGTTGTCATAGTCACCACGATAGTAACATTTGCTTTGATTATTAGTCGCACACTGTGAAGTGTGAATCGTTGGTACATCTGTAGAGCACGCAATAGAGAAGTTCTGATTATTAGAAACATCGCCACCTAATGTAAAGTAGCCAAAACCCATACGGCCGACATTGCTTAAAAAATTCTGCAATTGCATCATAGTGATAGTTGGATTGTTCTGGCTTACTAAATACTTATTTGTTTTATAGTAGAATAAATCATTGAAATAACTGTAACCATCACTTGGATTTGTGCGCACTTGAAGATCGATAAAATAATTTCCTCGGCCGCACAGTTTTGCTACCATTCTAATTTGCGCGCGATTTGAAGTTAATTTAGAACCACCGCCATCAGTTACAACGACGTGGTAATCGCCTTCTTTGTAAATACGATCAAGCACATCCGAATACGATTCGTAGTGAGTAGTTCCATACTTTGGCGGAATTTCAACGCCGTCTCGGTACCATTTAAATGTGTAAGGTGAACGACCGCCTTGAATAGTTACACCAACAAAGAACTCGGTGTTCTCGGCCATAGTTTTTGAAGCCGGCTGAGTGACAATTTTGAAGGTAGTGTCGCCGCCGCCGATAATTCCACCACCAGACCCACTACCCGAACCACCGCTCCCAGAGCCGCAGCCAAGGCAGGTTCCAGAACCAGAGCCACCGGAAGAGCTAGAGCCTCCTCCACCGATAGAGCCAGCGGAGCCACCGTTCACGCCGCTAAAACTGCTGCCGGATTTCGAGCCACCACTGGTAATGCCGCGGGCACTACCAGAACTTAAACCAGAACCAGAGCTCCCAGAGCCAGAGGAGCCCGAGCCTAACGATGACGAGGAAGAGGATTTGCTACCTTCTTTCGATGTAGCCTGAGTATTCATCGTATTAGGTGAATTACAGTTTTGGAAAGAAACCATTAAAAGGGTAAATCCCAAAACGATTCTGATTTTTTTTAATTTCACTAATCCCCCACCCGAACACATAGAAGGAGTGCAAACTCAATTCCGGGTCTCCGCCATTATATCGGCTTAGATAGGGTTGACTTTAAACAGTGTAAAAATAAACTACGACGTTTCGAAATGAGACGTTTTTAAAACGTCTATTACTTAGCCGATTTTTAAAAAAGATCTAATTTTTAGATTAATATAGTCTGGAAAATCTAGCTGTGTGCAATGACTACCATAGGGTACTTCTACATACTCTGCGTCGCGAATAGTGTTGGCCATTTCTTCCTGGTATGACTTCGGTGTGACGTTGTCATTTTCGCCGGAAATAATTAAAGTAGGGACATCAATTTTTTCTAAAACTTTTTCGCCGTTAAATTTCATCATATCTTCAAACAAACTTAGAAAGACTTCGAGGTCTAATTCAGCCACACCTCGTGCGTATACCTCGATATCTTTAAAGTGAGTAAGCTTCAAATTGAAACCACCTACGATGGCAACGGCTCTCATGGAAATGGGGTTATAAACAGCCGCTTTCCAAATTTGTGTTAACATTTCCGGAGAGTCTTTGAATTGATTTTTTACCCAATAAAAAAACGGCTCAACAATATCTAGGCCAAACATTCCCTTGATGGGATTGCGGGCAAAACCATTGATTAGTGTGATACTTTTAAATCGTTCTGGAAACTGCTCGAATGCAGAAAAAATCACGGGTGCGCCAAAACTATGACCAGCAAAATGGGCCTTTCTAATTTTCAAATCATCTAAAATCGCTTCGATATCTTTTGCAGTCGAGGCAATATTCAAATTATTTTTATCTGCCACTGGATAGCTTTGGTGGTGGCCGCGTAGATCAAAACAGATCACTTGATTAAAGCGACTAAAATATTTGATTTGGTGATGCCAATGATTCATCAAGCAGGCAATGCCGTACACAAAAACAATGGGATCACCCGATCCACGTGTTTCGTAGTAAATTTCGGTACCATCGAAGCTTTTAATTTTCTTTGAAGATTTTTGAATTACATCCATTACTCTAAAAAAAGCACTTTGATGATGCTCTCTCCTACTTTGATTCGATCGCCGCTAATTAGAACCTGAGACTCAAAGACAGCATCATTCAATAAAACGCGGCTTAAATCAAAGTTTACAATGCGAGCGCCCTCCGGCGAAGGGACAATTTTAAAGGCTAACTCAGGGGCTTCTTGTTCATGCAACGGAATATCTAATGACCAGAACCCTGCTGTACGTGGACCATAGGTTAAAATTTTACTCTCATCTGTTTGAATACCCTGAACGAAAAGCAACTCCACTTTGGGATTAAATGCCGAGATATCCTGAGGCGGCATGGTGTTTAGGGCGCTCTGGTTAATAACGTCCGCCAGTAAATCCCTCCAAGTCTTGGTGGGAAAGTACTGTTCCATTTCATCGTCCGTAAATACCTTAACGATGAACTCGGTATTACCGATCATGAATTTGGTTTCAGGGTAAAGGGCGACTTTTCGGACAACCGTATCGTTGACAATAAGTCCATTTCGCGAGTTTTGGTCCACAAGGATAGGAATTCCGGTCTCATCAAACAGGACGGTAGCATGTAAAGTCGACACGTTTGGGTCTTTAATTACGATATCGGCCTTCTTGCGACCGACGGTCATTTTATCGACTAATTTGAATACTTCACCTTTTTGAATTCCCTCAAGAATTTCAATAACTAAGCCCATACTATAATCAGACCACTATTTAAATTTTTCGTCCAATAACTTTATCTTGAGGATAGACCAAAGCCATGATAGATCCTAGCTTCCTTGCTCATAGCTTTAGCATAGTTTTTTGCTTAATTCATTGGCTGTGGGCACTAACCGAAAGGATCGAAAATGAAGGTAAAGTACGAATATCCCAAGATTATTCACTTCTATGAAGGCGTGTTAATGCTACACCCTGACGCAACAGCAGAAGACCAAAAAGAATTCTTTAAGCGTAATAAAGAAATCCTTAAGTCATTCTCTGGTGAGTATCATTCAGTAGAAACTTGGGGCAAAAGAACATTAGCGTACCCAATCGCTAAAATGAAAAAAGCGCTTTATTTCCACGCTTTATTCAAAGCTGAACCATCAGCAATCGCCGAACTTGAGCGTACAATGCGTATTAACGAAAAAGTTATCCGCTTTATGCACACTCGTTTAGACGATAGAAAACCTCTGGCTAAACACCAAGAGGATTTTAAAAATCAATTAAAAGTATCAGCGGAAAGAGAAAGAGAACGCGAAGCTAAGATCCAAGCGCGTAAAGCTGCTAGAGCTGCTTCTATCGCTGAATAATGACAGTAACGAAGGGTTCGCTTTCTAGACTTTCTGTTATTTCAAGCATCGCGGTGTTGATGTCGATTCTAACAGTTGTCTTTGGTACGCCCTTCTTAAGAGTCATTAGGAATGTTTACGGTTCTTTGACATTTTGGGGTTTAGTACTTTTGTTTGTAGGCGGAACAGCGCTGTTAAAAGCAGATTGGCTAAGCTTCGTAGTTGGATCTGTGTGGTTAACCACGGGAATCAGTTTAGAGCTCGAAAAAAGGAAAGTTTCTTTTTTGGCGAATTCGATAGTGAGTCTAACTACTGGGTTTATCGTTTGCGGAACAGGGTTGCTGGGGGTTTTAAACCGTTTAGGGGTCACTGATCTGGCCCGGGCGACGGAATACTTCCAGGAAGCTGTAAAGCCGCTGGTAAAGGGACAAATGAATCAAGAGCTGGATTACGCGGCTCTGGTTCTGCAGGTTCCTTCCATGTTGTTTATAGTTCTTCTTCTGAGTCTAGCCATTGGGTTTCTGATGGAACGTAGAATTCGCTTCTGGTTTCGATTAACGAAGCAAGGCTATGTTTACAAGTTTGATTTTTTGAAATTCAGAGTGAGTGATAAGTTAATATGGGTAGCCCTGTTTTCTTTATTGTTCAGTGTTCTGGGTGGATTTGGAACAAACTTTAAGATGTTAGAAACAGTGGGTTCAAATTTTGTGAATGTGTTCATAGTAGTTTATTTCTTTCAGGGATTAGCTGTTTTAGAACATGTGCTCATACAAATTAGAGCCGGAGTATTTTTAAGAACCTTTAGTTATTTTATTTTTTTAGGACAGTTATTTTTAGTTCTCTCAATAGTCGGCTTTTTAGATTTTTGGTTCGATTTTAGAGGGAAAATTAAACTAGGTATAAATAGGCAAGCCACCTAGACAAACTCAAGCGGCGGGCCCTACGAGGAAAGAGGATTTTATGAAAGTTATTTTGCAAAAAGACGTTAAAGAATTAGGTCGCGCAGGCGATTTATTAAATGTTTCTACTGGTTACTTTAGAAACTTTTTATTCCCAAAAAACTTAGCTATCGAAGCTACTGAAACAAAAGTTAAAGAATGGGAACACTTAAAGAAAGTATCTGATGCTAAAAAAGCAAAAGCTATGGAAGAGAAAAAACAAGTTGTTTCTAAATTGAATGGCTTATCTATCACTTTCAAGGCAGTTGCTGGTGAAAGCGATAAATTATTCGGTGCTGTTACTCACGGTGATATTTCTAAAGAATTAGAAAAACAGGGTTTCTCTGTTGATAAACGTGACGTAGTACTTGAAGAGCCAATCAAAATTTTGGGTAAACACAAAGCTCAAATTAAATTCTCTGAAGGTTTAGTTGCTGACATTTCTATTAACGTAGAAAGACAGTAATCTGAATTTTTAATTTAGATTTAAATTAAAAAAGGGACTGCAAGGTCCCTTTTTTATTTCTAGAATCTTTTTTTAGAAAAAGACTTCGACTCCACTATTGCATTTATAATAAGGCTGATTATCTAAACTATAATAACAGCTAATTTTCTTGGCTTCATAGTAGGTCGCTCCAATCATTATCTCTTTTACCGAAATCGCCTTATACGTATCCATAAATTTAAAAAACTCATTTGAGTTCGGGATTTTCTTAGTTACCGTTTTTCCATTAATTTCAAATTCAGCCGAACACTTAAAGTTTTTAATATCACCGCTGCCATGCACGCACTCGATGTTTTTGGCTTCGATCGACATGGGGGCCTTAAACTTCACGGACGAGTCTTTGGCTAACATTAGATTTTCAAAAATTTTCTGAGTGGCAACGATGGAAATATTTGGTCGTTCGTAGCCGTGTTCAGACTCAACAATCACTTTTCTAGCCAATGATAGCGACGCCGATACGGTGATGAGAATTAAAAAGAAATAGTTCATATGTAATCTCCTAGGTGGGTTACCTCAGTAACGAACGAACCTGGAAGATCTTAGTCTAGAATTTTTAAAGCTATTTAAATTACGAACGAGTGTATCAAAAAGAAAAAGGACCGATCGACGGCCCTTTTCTAACAACGTTTTAGGGAGATTTAATTAAGCGTATTTAGCTTCGGCTTGCGCTTCTTCTTCAAGAATCAAAGCTTGCAGATAATCCGCCAGTACTTCGCGAAGTTGATCAAGTTCTAAAGTTTCTGGATTCAAAGAATAGTTCTGAATCAGGGTACCCATTTGGCTATCAAAAAAACCTTCATCTAATCCCGCTGTTTCTCTTAGTTCTGCAATAAGCGTTGTCCCTTTTAGACTCATCGAAAAGCCTCCGTGCCTTCGTCTTAGTGAGCGTGTTTACCGCTCATCTGTAGGACACCATCAGATTTTGTTCGGGTTAAGAATTTTTTATTGAGTGATAAAACAAATAACCTTTGGTCTAGTTATAGGTCCTAGACCCATAAGGATTTGCGATATTTGCATCAAAAAAATTCATGAATTCTTGATGCAACTTTAGACAATCTTAAGAGATCTTTAGAAAGCTTAACAAAGGATTATGGGTTCTGTCCGGGAGCGTGGTTCTTTGGACGATTTCCATATTGCTGTTGTGGTGGTACTTGTGGCGGCGGCAATGGATTCATTGATTCAACATCAGCATCGCGGAATCTATTGAACTTAGAATCAAAGCGCAGCTTTACAGTTCCCGTCGGACCGTTACGTTGTTTACCGATAATAACTTCGGCGTGACCGGCTTTTTCTGGATCATCTTTATCGTAGTAGTCATCACGATATAACATCATGATAACGTCGGCATCTTGTTCGATCGATCCCGACTCACGTAGATCGGATAACATAGGACGACGATCTGCGCGACCCTCAACCCCACGATTAAGCTGTGCAAGTGCGATCACTGGAATACTTAATTCCTTGGCGATTACTTTTAGCATTTTTGAAATTTCAGATACAGCGCGCTCGCGGCTTTCCACTTTTAATTTCAAATCCATCAACTGCAAGTAGTCGATCATAATACAATCGATACCATATTGAGCTTTCAATCGGCGACAACGCGCGCGAATCTCAAACGGTGAAACACCAGAAGTATCATCGATGAAAAGTTTTGATTCACTTAATTGCGAAGCGGCTGAGATTAATTTCGGCCAGCTCGAGTCAGCCACGCGACCTGTTCTAATTTCAGACATAGAAACACGTGATTCCGCAGAGAGAACACGCATCATGACCGCTTCTTTGCCCATCTCTAATGAGAAGTAAGCGCATGTCTTTTTTTGACGAAGTACGATATGAGAAGCAATATTCAAACTGAATGCAGTTTTACCCATCGACGGACGGGCTGCGATAATCGTTAGTTCACCTGCGTGCATACCGGCTGTCATTTTATCGAGCTCTGTAAAGCCAGTCGCTATACCCGTGATGTCGGCCTGTTGCTGATAAAGAGCTTCAATTTTTTTAATGCTCTCTTTAACGATATCCATCGAGCCCACGAGACCAGATGCCGCCTTCTTTTCCCCGATTTTGAAAATATCCTGTTCGGCTTTATCTAATATAGTATCGACTTCCATTTTTTCACTATTATAAGCCGATTCAATAATTTCAGTGCTTGTATGGATCAATTTTCTAAGAAGAGATTTCTCTTTAACGATTTGGGCGTAGGTTGCAATATGCGCCGATGAAATTGTTTTTTCTAAAAGACTCGCCAAATAAACGTAACCACCGACGGCGTCGAATTCGTTACGTGAACGAAGAGCATCCGTTACCGTCACTAGATCGATAGGACGAGATTTCGAATTTAAATCTAAAATGGCTTGGTATATTTTCTGATTGGCCGGAGAGTAAAAGTCTTCAACAGAAATAAGATCTCCGACCTGGTCGAATGATTCTCTTTCGAGCATCAAACCGCCAAGAATAGACTGTTCAGCTTCCAAATTTTGTGGTGGTAGACGCAAGATTCCCCTCCGTGCGCGGGCGACTTCTTAAAAAGACCAAACTCTTCGTTCTCCGCGGGCGCCGCTCCCTGCGACGTGGCTGTGCCACGCCTCAGTCGGGCTTTCTTGTGCGGCCTCGATTTTGGCCTTTTTAAGAAGTCGCTACTGTAATTGATAGTGCCATTTTTAAAGGCATTCGTCATCCGGATTGTTTCGATTTCTTTTTTTTGAAAAAGATTTTTTTTGGGTGACGGAAAGTGGTGTTTTACAAATAAAAAAACGATGCCTGCTTTTACTCGTGATTGCGGGGCATCGTTTTTATTATTTAATTAAATGTAATTAATTTTAATTACTGTGGAGTTAAAAGAAGACCAGCTTTTTTAACTTTGATTTTGTAGTTGTCGATTTTTTTCTTAAGAGTGTTACGGTTGATACCTAACATCTGAGCGGTTTTAACTTGGTTACCATTGTAAGCGCGTAATGCAAGCTCAAGAAGAGGTTTTTCTACTTGTTCAATGATCACATTATATAGACCATTAAGTTCTACTTGCGCTTCTTTCTGTTGCTGGAACAAAACTTCTAGTTTGCTCTTTACTAATTTTTCTAAACTTACTTGTTGAAGGTTTGCAACGAAAAGATTGTCTGAACTGTTCAAATTGGGCGTCATGGAGCTCCTACGATTTTCAATATATTAAGATTAAGTGTTAACGAGTGTTGTAGGTATATATAGAAAAAATTTTTTAAGGTCAAACCCCTCTTGCATCTGGAGACCAAATTTTTTTGTGTAACTGAATTTGTAATCTAGCTATCGAATTTTTCGCCAGAATTTGCTCTGCAAGCCAACGTTCAGAGACTGCGCCGTATGATGGGCTGTATAAAACTGCAAATTTTCCAAATAAATCATGTTGACGACAAAATTCTTCTGACCATTTGAAGTCGTTTTCACTGCAAATGACAAATTTAAACTCAGTCAATGAATTACTAAACGCCAAATTGGAAATAAGAAAGCTATCTGCGGCACCACTGTCGGGAGTTTTTACATCAAGTATTGTTTTTACTTTCGGATTTACATTTTCAATTGACTTTGAACCACTGGTTTCAAGAGACACCTGATAGCCTTGGCTTACAAGGGTGTCCATTAAGGGAAAAATTTCCTTTTGTAATAGCGGCTCGCCACCCGTAATACACACGAACTTTGTTTTATGTTTAGCGATCTCATTTAAAACCGTAGAGGTTTCTTGGAAGTTTCCCTCGTAGTATGAGTATTTTGTGTCACAGTAGGTACAGCGAAGATTGCATCCGGTTGTACGCACGAAAACCGTGGGATGTCCAACCCAGCTCGACTCCCCCTGGATGCTGTAAAACACTTCGTTTATCTTTAACATATAGAATTCTCTGGACTTTATTAGTGCTAAAGTCAAGGTGGTGGATTTTGAAGCTACCGAAGCCGTTTAAAAAAAAGTAAAATTTATAAATGCAGGCCTTATTCAAGAAATTTCAAAAAGACATCAAAGCGGTTCTCTTTATCGGTATAGCTGTGTTTATCGCTATGGCGTTATATAGCTACTCTCCTAAAGACCCATCATTTAACTCTATGGGTAGTAAGCTGAGTCCGACTAATTACTGTGGCTGGTTAGGTTCATTTTTAAGTGATTTATTTTACCAAGGTTTAGGGATTAGTTCATGGTTAGTCGCCTTTGCGTTCCTAAAGCTGGGAATCAGCACTTTGCGGGGCGAGGATGTTAGATTACGTAGCTTAAGTATCGTTTGGTTAACGCTTTTAATAGTGAACGTATCCGCACTCACGGCGTTCTATTTTCCCGAGGCGAAGCTGTTTAATCACGAGATATTTCTATCGGGTATTATCGGTCTTTCCGTATCGAATGTGTTGTATAAACTACTTAATTTTGCTGGTCTTCAGATTTTTCTGTGGAGTAATCTGATTATTCTGGTCCTTTTCTACACGGAAAAAAGCCTCCAGCAATGGGGCACGGTCGCTAAAAGCCACTCGACCGGTCTTATGGGGGCATTCTTGGCGGTAAAAAAGTGGTTTGCGTCCATGCAGGCAACCGCTACGCCCAAAACAAAAGAAAAGAAAGCTAAATTGGAAAAGGAAGTTAAAGCTAAGGATTCTGGTAAAGAGGAAACGGAGTCAGATAACTTAAGAGATTGGAACAATAAAGCTGAAGAAATTTCTAAATTAACCCAACTGAACTTTTTTGACGAGGAACCGGACGAGGACGAAGCGCCAGCCGCTGCGACCCCTAAGGACGATTTCGATAAGGTTCCAAAACGTAAGGTCATTCTAAAAGCGAAGCCACCAAAACGAATTGAAAATTGGGATATGCCTAAGTTGAGTCTTTTAGAGGACCCGCCATTGACGCGCGTTAAGCTGGACGAAAAAGAGATTCGCAAGAAAGCCGAAATCCTAACCGATAAACTTAAGAATTTCTCTGTCGAGGGCGTAATAACAGACGCGAAACCGGGGCCCTTGGTGACAATGTTTGAATTTAAACCAAATGCGGACGTAAAATTAAGTAAAATTACGGAGCTTCAGGATGACTTGGCGCTGGCGCTTTCGAGCGAGTCTTTGCGTGTGATCGCGCCAATTCCGGGTCGCGACGTTGTGGGTATTGAAACTTCAAACTCACGCCGCGAAACGGTGTATTACAAAGACCTGTTAGCAGAAGACATGTTCTGGAGTGACGACTTAAAACTTCCGATCGCCCTGGGCCGACAAGTAAATGGTGATGCCAAGATCGTGGATTTGCGGAAAATGCCTCACTTAATGGTCGCGGGAACGACAGGTTCAGGTAAATCGGTATTAATCACTTCAATCATCAGTGGTCTGCTGTTCCGCCACTCGCCAAAAACGTTGCGCTTGATTTTGGTAGATCCAAAACAGGTGGATTTGGCCGCATTCTCACAAGTGCCTCATTTAATTATGCCGCCAGTAACGGATCCCAAGAAGGCCGTTTCTGCATTGAAATGGGCTATTCGTGAAATGGAAAAGCGCTATAAATCTATGAGTAAATTCGGTGCGCGGGGGCTTGAGAGCTACAACGAAACGGTCTCAAATTTACCGGCAGAAAAAATTGCTGAGCATGAAAAAATAAATCAAGAGTATGAATCTCAGGGTGTAATGAAGCTTGAGCAATACTACTACCAGCCACTACCCTATATCGTTATTGTTGTTGAAGAGTTTGGGGATTTAATGGCCGTGGATAAACAAAATGTTGAACACGGCGTAGTTCGTTTGGCGCAAATGGCGCGTGCGTGCGGTATTCATTTAATTTTAGCGATGCAGTCACCTCGTAAGGAAGTTGTAACGGGATTAATTAAAACCAATATTCCTGGCCGTGTGGGCTTGAAAGTCGCATCTAAGATGGATTCTAGAATTATTTTGGATGAAGGCGGCGCCGAACGTCTTCTGCCGAATGGCGATATGTTATTCCTTGCGCCGGGTGTTTCAAAACCGATGCGCCATCACGGCCCGTATTTAAGTGAAAAGGAAATCAATGGACTAGCGTCTCATTGGTCAAGCCAAGCGGAGCCCGAGTTTGATCCAATTGCTGTTAAAGCTCTTGAAGGTGGTTTCTCTGAAGGCGGCACTGGCGGCAGCGGTGATGAGTACGGCGGCGGCGATGAAGATTACGATGAAATGTATGATCAAATTTTAGCGTGGGCTGCGGAACAAAAAGAAGTCAGCGCGTCGCTCATTCAGCGTCGTTTTAGATTAGGTTATCCACGGGCGGCTCGAATTATTGAAACATTTGAACGCGAAGGCGTTGTGGGACCCGCGAACGGAAGTAAGCCTCGCTCGGTATTAATCCACGCGATGCCTGAATGATAAAGATCATCGCGTTCGTTTTTGCACTGGCTATGGCGTTTACGTATTCCACGATAGCGGCGAACAAGCCAGTAGCAAAAAAAGACGACGTTTCTGCGCAGTCCCGAGAAATCATCGAAATTGCACAGAACCTATTGCTGCAGAAGGATCGTGACCAAGCGATTCGTCTATTGAGTAAAGCGCAGTTGACCGAAAAAAACAAAACAGTAGCGACTGAAATTCGAGCAATTTTGAAAGACATCGGTAGCTTGTTTTTATTCGACAAGTCCCAACAAGAGTTTGAATCGAGCATTAGCTTTAAAAAAACTGACCCATCTAAGTGGCTGGCTGCCGTCGAACGCGCGCAAAAGATTGAACCGGATAACACCCTCATTATGTATGAGCTCATTAGAAATCAAATCAGTAAAAAAAACTTAAACAAAGCTAAAGAAATTTTAGAAGAGTTCCGCCTAAAAAACCCTTTTGATAAAAATGTCGTTTTAGGTACGGTTTTTCTTCAATTAGCAAGTAATGATGGAAAGGATCTAATGTCAGCAAAGGCTCGTTTAAAGGATCTGCAGTTACCTAATTATATTGCGATTGCCGCCTATGTAGAGCTTTTAGAGCGAGTGCTTGCCGGGAATAAGGAAAAAGCGCTGGCGGCAATTGCGGTTTTAAGGAAAGAAGACTCTTTAAACCCACAAATAACCTACTGGGAAAGGCATATTTCTGGAAAATCAAAATCAGATGAGGACTTAATCTGCGAGTCGTTTCCGGAACATTACTATAGACGATACTACCATGACCTATTCTTTTGCTCTTCGGCATTAGAGAACTTTTTTAAGTTCAAAGATGTCAACCCCATCTAATTTATGTTAGACCAAGAGTATGAAGTCGTTTTTAGCGTTATTTCTCCTAATAATCGTTCTATTTGAAATCGGCTGCGGTGTTAAAAGCAAACCGCTGGCGCCCTTAAAAGAGCCGTGGATTTCCACCGGCGATATTGAAAAAGACAAAGAAAAAAGAGCTAAAACAAAACGCCCTGCTGCCCCTGCGGATAGTCGTGTAGAATTCTCGCCTCCGCCCACCATGGAAGAGAAAAAAGAGCGATAAAATGAAAGTTGAATTTGAAAAAATATCGGGCGCGAAAAATATTTTCTTATTCTCAAAAAAAACAGAAATGTCAGCTGCTGATCAAATTGAATTGGTTAAAAAAATTTGCGACCCTTATGAAGGATTTTATGCAGATGGGGTCGTATTCATTGAACACCTGAGTGGATCAGATTATAAATGGTATTTTTATAATTCTGACGGCTCGAGTGCCGAGATGTGCGGAAATGCTGTGCGCTGCGCACATAGATTTATCCAATCAAAATTTTCTGGTGGTGAAATGGTTTCTATTCAAACCCTTTCCGGAAAAGTGACCTCTGTCTATAAAGATCAGAAATTTCATGTGCAAATGACAACCCCAAAAGAACAAAACGAGTTGAAATTGAACTCTTCGTTCTTTAAATCGGAGTCTGATTTTGAAGTGTTCAAAACGGTGGCTTTGGTGGATTCTTATTTTGTAGATACCGGAGTTCCCCACCTAGTTATCCCCGTTACTGATTGGGCGGCGGCTCAGACATTGAAAACGGTTTGGCTTTATTTAAGGAATCATTCGCACTTTGCTAAAGGGACCAATGTCACTTTGGTGCAAAATCAAAATGATGGTGTTACAAAAGCAATTTCTTTTGAGCGTGGGGTTGATGATTTTACACAGGCGTGTGGAACCGGAGCCACGGCGGCAGCTATGTACATAAAACACAGAGAAAATAAAAAAATGGTCACCGTCGCTATGCCAGGTGGATTATTAAAAGTCGATCTTACTCAGGATAATCCTATTTTAATTGGCGATGCTGTTGATATTGGACAAGTAATTATAAATTATAAGGAGTAAACCATGTCGTCTAACTTTAAAGGCGTTTTCACCGCACTTATTACCCCATTTAAAAATCAAAAAATTGACTACGTAAGCTTGGAAAAGCTAGTTAAACAACAATTAGCCGGCAAGATTGAAGGCTTCGTGGTTAATGGAACTACAGCAGAGTCACCAAACCTAAAAGACGAAGATGTCGCTGAGATTTTTAAAAAAATTAGAGCTTGGACAAAAGGAAACGTTCCTTTAATTTTAGGTACGGGCTCTAACTCGACTGAAAAAACAGTCGAAAACACCAAACAAGCTGGTGAAATGGGGGCCGATGCTGCGCTCGTCGTAGTTCCGTACTACAACAAGCCGCCTCAGCAAGGCTTGTATATGCATTTTAAGACAGTAGCAGAAGCTTCAAAAATTCCCGTGATCCTGTATAACGTTCCTGGCCGTACCATCACTAGTCTTGAACCAGAAACGGTCGCTCGTTTAGCGACCGTAAAAAACGTTATCGGTATCAAAGAAGCTACGGGAAACATGGATATTGAAAGAAAGATCATCGAAAAAACGAGCAAAGATTTCGTTATGCTTTCTGGTGATGATGGAACCTATGCAGATTTCTTGAAAAACCAAGGTCACGGTGTGATTTCGGTAGCGACTCATGTGATTCCTGAGGCATTTGTGGCTATCACAAACTTTGCACGCAAGGGTCAGCATGCTGAGGCCGCCGAATTGTTAAAAAAATACAAAACATTGATAGATTTATTATTTATCGAAGCAAATCCCATCCCAGTGAAGCGCGCTATGCAGTTTATGGGAATTATTGAATCAGCTGAATTACGTTTGCCACTTGTGGAAATGTCTGTGGACGGTTCTGAGAAATTAAAAGCAGAAATGAAAAACTTAGGTTTAGTATGAAGCAATTAAAAGTCGGCGTTGTCGGCGCAGCTGGAAAAATGGGTAAAGAGCTTTGCCACGTGATTAGTGAGGCAGGACATATTCCTTTTTTAGGTATGTATAACTCAAAAAAGCCAGACGGATTTCAGCACTCAGCCATTAGTTGGCAAGATCAGAAAACCACCGAGGTAGATCTGTGGATTGATTTCTCGCTCCCAGAAGCATTTGATCAAGCCATAACAGCGATGGCTAAATTAAAAAAACCAATAGTTTCTGGTACAACAGGAATTTCAGCGGCTCAAAAACAGCTGCTAGTTGAAGCCGCGAAAAACGCGCCCGTACTTTGGTCATCAAACATGAGTGTTGGCGTCGCCTTTGTAAATAAATTATTAAGTCAGTTTAAAGATATTAAAGATTTCGATTTTCAAATCGAAGAACTCCATCATCGTAATAAAAAAGATGCCCCTAGCGGAACGGCGAAAACAATGCAAGAAAACCTAGAATCTGCAGTTGGCAAAAAAGTACCTCCTACATTAAGTGTTCGTGGTGGCGGTATTTTTGGAGTTCATCGTATCTGGGCGATGTCGGATCAAGAAGTGATTACCATCGAGCATCAGGCATTGAATCGAAAAGTTTTTGCCGAAGGTGCCCTTAAAGCAGGTTTATCGATCCTAAGCAAAGGACCTGGCCTTTATTCTATGAAGGATATATTCTAGAATATTGAAATGAACGTTTGCCTATTTGCTTTTAGATTTAAAATGAGTACCAAGGAGGATCGAATTATTCGCGTCCTTGGTGATTTTCATAAGCTATTTTCGATAAAGAATATTTCGTCCGTATACAAAAAAACAAATTCTGAAGCGACTAAGCGGCTGGATGAAGAATTATCTTTTGCAATTATAACTCAAACCGCATTGAGTATTGAAAATTTACTAACTGCAAAGACGGCGCTTCAGGGATCTGATTTTAATGTCGAGTTGCTAGTTTTTAATAACGATATCCAATGGACTCCCGAGCTACCCCTACCTTCGCCGTTACTGCATTTTGATCCGTTAGTGTTACATTGTTGCGCGGAAATCGCCCCGGGTTACGTACATCCTATTTTAAAAGAGAACTTAAAGACTTTGGACATCAATAATATCCGGACTGACTTCGAGTTTCTTTTTCAGGGAAAAATATATATTGATCAACTTACATAACCGTTCTTAAATAATTAAAGAGTGTTTAAATTTTTCTTAGTTAATCTATTAATTTTAGTTACGTTGGGCTGTGCCGGACCAGGTGTCTATGTGCGTGAGTCTGACGCGAGCCTGACAGAAACGCGCAAGGCGATAGTAAAACTATATGGTGAACCCAGAAATCTGTCCCAAAATGGACGCGAGATTTGGACTCGGCACATGGATAGAAAAGGCCGTGTACTTGAGACTGCTAAAAAAGCTAAAGAGCGTCGTTATGCACACATCCAGATCCTAGGCGAACGTCGGCCTTATGACATTCTTGTGAATGTTGTTGTTGAAGGACAGCTTGCAGATGGAACGTATGAGTCATTAAGTGATGACGAGGTGCTAGCCGAACAGCTAGCGGCCGAAATAAAAAAAGAACTCCTCAAAAGTCTCGAAAACCGCAATATCATTGACGATTTCAACGCATTTTAACATCCTATAAACAGCGATGAAGATACTTCGTATAGTTATGCAAGTTATGACGTTTGCTTTAGTTTTTGGTTATCCATCCAAAATGGATAATCAATTGCATATCTTTTTTAGTAAGAAAGTATCCATCACCATTAATAAAAATAATCCATCTTATGTCGCTTACGATGCTGTAAGTATCAAAAAGACAGCGACTCCAGAAATAAATAGGCAACCACTGCGGGTTATTCAACTATCTACGGATAGTCAGGATGATGTGCTTAATCACTTTCATCCATTGGCAAAGAAGGTGGTGTTGAGCGCGATAGTTATTAAAAAAGAAGTGGAAGTGTTTAATACCCAGGCCGTAAATGAAAACTATATTCGCAACACAACATTAGAAGACACTGCGGGTGGTGTAAATTTAGGTGTATCGCCGTGGGATCAAAAAAATTGGGTCGCAGAATTTAAACCCTATTTCAGAAAAAAAATTCAGGAAGGTACTTTTACCCCCACTTGGTCCCAAAGTAATTCAACTAAAGCGCAAGCGGCCACCTCGTCGGTTAGTTTTGGTGGGGTGTCAAAAAAAACCAAGGATACCTACATCACATTTGGTCCGGCATCGGTTCCGATTGGAAATACTAAAAACTTTGAACCTCAACGTAAGCCGGCCACTGAAGAGCGCGTCGAGGAAAAGACAGCGACCTATGCATCAGCAACACCGACTCATGATATGGGCCCTTCATTAAACCGTATCGTTGGTATTTTTGAAATTCAAAAAGGCCTTCTATATTCCAATGAAGATCGTATTGAGATCCGTCGGTATGAAGAGGGTGTGTTCCGCGAAAAAGGGACAATTAATCTGCATGACTCTACGTATGAAATTTTCCCAAATGATTTCAAAGGTTTTTTATTGGGCCGAATGATCGATAAAAATGGACGAACTAAAGGTGAAGGCGTTGTGCGTGTATCGGATTCGATACTTAATCACCGTGGTGCGCATCAAGGCCCTAAGATTACTTTGGTAGTTAAATCCGATGTTACGGGTCGCGCGGTCAGTTCCTATAACTTAAACAATAAAAACGCGCTCTCTCAGCCAGCTAAGGCCACTATCTTCCAAGGACAACTAGAAAGAAATGTTGGCAAAGACGGCCAGATCAAATTTGATAATGTTGTTAAGAACTCCCCTACTAACTTAATTGCGGAAAGCAAAGGTCACTTTGCGTCCCAGCAGATTATCTTAGCGGGAGAGAGTTTTTCGACAGAATTAATTCCTGAAAAAATGGGAGTAGCGCTAAAGCAAATTGTTTCAGATTTGCGCCAACAGAATTTTAATGACCCGAATTTATCGATTGTCTTGGGTAAAGTGACATTTGATGGTCAGGCCGTTTCAGGCGTTAACTTAAAAATAGAAAATGAAGCAGATATTCAGCCGATCTACTTTAACTCGTTGATGTTGCCTGATCCTAAGTTAACGACGACATCAGAAAATGGTTATTACGCATTCATTATGGAGGGCGGCGAATTAAAAACGCTGATGGCATTCCGTGGTGATCGCTATTTTGGGCACATCAATACGGTGGTGAGCCCAGGAATGACGTCATTCGCAGAAATTAAAAATACAATCAAAACGCAAACGGTAGATATCAAAGTGTATGATCCGTTCTCTGGACTGCCTGAGTTTACGGACGTGAGTCTTCAAGGGCAAAATGAAACAATCACGATTGAAAAAGGTGTGGGTGAAGCACAGCTTCCGTATCTTGGCCGTTGGAGCTTTCTATACTCAAATCCATCAGATAAGTTTGTACCGGCCCACTATACCTACGTGGAAAGCTCTGATTATATCTATGTTCCACTAGTGTCTAAAGAATGGGTTAGTTATTTATTTTCAAGTTCGAAGCAATCTTTATATCCGAAATCTAATTTAGTAGTGGGTTTTGTTATTGATGAAGATTTTGAAGTTGAAGTTCCTGGTTTAGACCCACTTAAGAATCACATTATGTATTTTGATTATTCAGGAAAGGTTACAAGCAAAGGCACTCAAGGCGGCGGCTTTATCCTTTATAATTTGCCTGAAGGTGTTTATGAGCCGTTGGTGTTTGGCAGCCAATCGCAAAAGGTGTACTCACGAATTGCGCCTCTTAAAACAGGTGACGTATTCGTCTTTACATACAAGCTAGACGGATCTATTTAAATCTCGGGAATCAAAATTAGTTGAATTAAATACCCTGATCGCCATGACATTGTTGAGCCCTCTTTAGGCTTACAAGATAACGCATGCGCTTGAGGTAAAATCCAATCGATTTCTAATGGACGAATCTTGACTGAAATTTTGCGAGTTCATGCGCACACTGTTATTCATGATTAGTGAGAGTTTGGAGTCATGATCAAGGCACTCAATTTTTTGTTGAGCGTTTTGATTGTAAATATCTAAAGTCACATTAAAAGAATTATCCTGAAACGATCTATCGACACCGTCTTTTGGACAGCAGGAAATGGTCGTAACTAGTGTTAGTATAACTAGCGCTATCTTTGCGTATTGTTTTATGTTTTTCGCAACTTCATTTAGATTGTTCATATCACTTATTGATCAACGTTTGTGCCAAAAAAAACCATTCAAAATAAGACAATTAACTAACCGAAATCGCGATCTATTTAATCTCATAAAAGGCAGACGAAATACGTCGGTCATGTGCGGAATGTTTTCACCTGCTCACTAGACTAAAATCGAGTGGGGAAAACCGATGTGGCCAGTTGACATTATGTCTCGTAGCTGAAAATCTTTACCTATATTAAAGAGCAATTTTTTGGGGGGTACCATGGTTAAGTTTTGGTATGGCGCAATCTGCGCATCAGTAGTGTTCGTCGGCGCATTCTTCATGTTCGGTGGACATATGAATGCAAATCATTCCAATGGCGACACAACAGGTGTTGAACAGCCAGCAAATCCAATTGAAAGCCTATCACGCGCTCCGAACAGTGAGGGCGATCACGAGGCTAAGTTGAACGCAATTATTTATAACATCAAAACTAAAAATGATGTAGACCCTGCGATCGCGGCTATCAATGAATATGCTAAAAACAATCCGAATAGCACAGAAGCACAGATTTATAAAACCTTTGTGGCTCCAGTTAAACTTTTCAAAGGCATGGCTTGGAGGCTTAGATTTTTGGTTGAACCGGTAGATGCCGCCTACATTGCGTCTATTTCCTATCTTCGCGCATTCAAAAGAAACAGCGATCGTAGAGCACCCCACCTGGATGCTCTTTTTGACTATGCAACGGAACCAAATCCCGGAGAAAACATAGCGGGTCAAACCGGCGTATTTAAAACCGCGGCTGAACTTCAGGATTTCATGGCCACTAAGGTAGCAGTTGCTGTAAAAGCCCAAAACGAAGCGTACAAAGCAATCCTGACTAAACATGGAAACAACGACGCTCCCCTATTTAACTTTGATGCCGGTCTAATTCTTGGTGAAGGCGAAGTTAAAAACTCGGCTTCGCAAACAATGCGTTTCAGAAAATTTATGCCGGGCCATTTAAAAGGTCTTATGGCCAATATGTATGAGCGTATGGGATTTGGAATGTACATCGCAAGTTACGATTTAGAAGGTCTTCAGTACTTTATGAATACGTTAACGGCGCGCTCGCTAGTAGCTAAAAAGGGAAACTTAGATACAAAAACGAGCATTGGAAAAAACTTGGTTACAACGGTATTTGACGTCCACCTTCAATCACCGAAAGAAATCAGTGAATTGCTAAGTTCAATGTCGAAAGCCCCAGCTAACGACAAAAAAGCAAAATTCTTAACTCTTCGTCCGGCGGCAAAAGCGGGTAACTATTTGAACGAGTCACTAACGGCAATCAGAAATGCAGTTAATTATCGAATTGAAGCTCACAAAGATATGGAAGTTCTGGCGAAAAAAGGTAATCAAAGAGAATACTTTGCAAATGCCGATTTCTTAACGTCACGTCCAGCAATTACATTGGCGGCTTTGGAAAAGCGTAGAAAACTATTATACAGTAACGGTCCTACGGATTTCAAAGATCGCGTAGATAACTCAAATTTCAATGTAAATATTTCCGCTTTGTTTAATCCAAAAAATCCATATGTAAACGATCTAAAGAAATTGTATCCAGCGCCAAATCATTTCGCAGCGACAAAAGAGACCGACGGTGGTCCGCGTGAGACGTTCAAATGGAACTACGACTATGGAACTCCTCAGGCTTGGCCAGATGTAACGTTCGCGGGCGTTTTGCCAAACACGAGCTCACCGGCTGATTATAAAAAGAAGCTAGTCAGCATCTCTCGTGATGCTTCGACTCCAGCTCTGACATACTGGTTACGTTTATTTATGTAGTTCTTAAAAGTCCTCGAATATATTTCGAGGACTTGTCTTGGACGAACGAGAAATTTTTTAATGCTCGTTCGCCATCAAAAAATTCTTTTTGATTATACTTAAATTCAACAATCTTTAGGTCATTAGGCTCTTCTGTCCAAAACGAAGTGTGTACTGATTTGTGATTTATTTCGGAATCAATTGTCAGGCGTACTTTTTCATTCGCTGAAATATAGTAGGTTCTATGATATCGATTGTATAAACTTGGAACCAGATTCGACAAAGACTCTCGAGTTTGCAAAGGTGCGGGTGTGCTTTTTAAAATATCCAAAAGTGAAATGCTTCCGCTCAGGTTTATGCTCTCGGTTGCTGGAAATGAGATCTTTGATCCAACCGTACCGTCTTTCTTTTTGATTTCTAATGTCGCATTTTGAATAGAATTGAAGTCTCCGTACCAGCGCAGTCGTACCTTTGAACGCTTTGGATAGCCATAAATATGATCGTGAAAATGATCGAAATCCAACGTATCAAAATATAGATTATTCACCATACGCGGGCTAAATAACGTCGTAAACATTAAAGGATTTGTATAGATCTCGTTCATTAAATTGGACACCGACGAGTCCTTAACGACAATTTTAGTTTCGTATCGCCAGATATCATTCATAAAACTCTCGTAGGCTAAGTGGTAAAAAATGAGAGACTCGAATTGAACCGTCATCATTTCTAAAATAGTAAACAGTAATTTCTGTAAGCCATTTCTCGGTATTTGGAATATCGCTTTGGCTTATTATCTTTATCCATTTAGACTTAAATTCCTTGAAGTCCTTATCTTGTAGAGCTTCGGCTAAGGATTGGGATTCAAAGTCGTCGTTAGAAGGAAGGCTTATTTTATAGTAAGGATGGCGGTTTAAACCATTTGTTTTCAAATTTATAATTTGGGTATCTAGCCGTCTCTGAATGGCGTTAGCGCTTAGCTTAGTTGTTACATCCACATATGTAGTCGCGTATTTTGTGGGAGACAGCAAGACGTACGGGTTGGCGTCCTCTTCATTTGTAATAAAAAAACTTAAAAGATTGCGTCCGGTATCGCTAAATGGTTCCGGCATCGAGCTGATCTTGATAGGAATGATTTGTTTTCCTATTCTAATTTTGGCATTTAATTCGGATACGTCCATCAGTGGAGATGAAAATTCATTTTCTGACTTTGCATAGTACTCAAGTTTTCGTTGAGTCATAAAATCGAGTGCCAAGTCGTAGTCGGAATCCACAGGAAGATGTGTGGATACAAGCACGCCTGCATAAACGGCGGCCATAAATACGAGCAGACTACCTTTCCATCCACTTACAAATTTACGAATATGAGGACCTAGTTTCAATCAAACAATCCCTGATATTCCATCAAATTTATATTCCAATCAGGAACTTGTTTTTTTAAACTATCTCGAAGGTTTTGAACACTAGCTACGTCTTTAAACTCGACGAGGAAAGAAAGTTCAGACGTGTTGGCATTCTCGGAAACGCGCTTTAGATTCCAGCGAACGGCGTACTGAGGTAACAACTCGGAAACAAGCTTTAGGGGAGTTTCCGCATTTTTAGAGGACGTTAAAAGTAAATGCATGCTCGTTGCTGTGGCCCATTTAAATTGCCGCATGCGAAACACGATATAGCCAGCAAGGATAATCAAAAAACCAATCAAAGTGATTTTTTTCTGATCTGCGCCCATCCCTAACCCAATCGCGATGGAAATGAATAAAAATGACAGTTCTTCGGGATCTTTGATGGCCGTTCTAAAACGCACGATCGAAAGGGCGCCAACAAGACCCAATGAAAGCGCTAGGGAAGATTTAACTACTGTAATGACCAGCATTGTGGCCATAGCGGTTAAGATAAAATTAGTAGCAAAAACGCTGCGATTAGAATGTGACTTTCCAAATTTTGAATAGGCCCAAGCAAGCAATGTTCCCATGATGCCCGTGATGCCAAGTCCAATAATGAATTGACCCAAATCCACCTGGGGAACTTGATTAGTTAAATAATCCTCAAACGTTCTTACTGCGCTCATTTCAGGTCCTTTCTGCCGATACCTGCATTGATAAAGTCTTAGTCATTCTCTTTGAATAAAGTAAAGCTGGCAACACAAACATATCACCGCAAAGACCAAGAATGAGAGAAAGCACGAGGATAAGTGCAACTTGTGAAAACATTAAAATGTCAGTTAGAAAAAATGTGGGCATTGTCAAAGTGAAAATAAAAGTCGTGCTGACTAGGGATACCGATGTTTCTTGCAAGGAATAGGCGATAGCGTCGTTTAGGTTTCCCGTCTGCCGAAGTTTCTTAAGCAGGTAGTGAATGAAATGGGTGGTATCGTCAACAGCGATACCAAAAATGATAGCCACCAACACGATCAGATTATAATCGACAGTCATATTTAATGCCTTCATCAACCCCCCCGTTGCTACTAGGGGTAGAATATTTGGAATCAGCGCTAGCAGCGACCAGCGAAGAGATTTGAAAAAGAATAGAAAGCAAACGAATATTCCGATGAAATCGAGCAAAAATGATTTTATAAAGCCCGAAAAGATAGAGTTAAAAATATTGCTACGAATTGTCGAAAATCCTTCTACGGACGATTCAAAACTATTGGCGTACTCGGGTTGACTAAATAGAGTTCTAATTTTTTCCTGTGTATCGACTAGAGTTTGGGAATCTAGTGTTTTTAGGTATACGGTCATTCGGACTTCGTCGTGGGCCAGTGGGTAGGTTCCATCTAGGACATTGAAATCTTCAAAAAGACTAAAAATATCGTACAAGTCTTTGTCAGTATCAAATCCTGCCGCAGCTGATTTTGTTGGGTAGGATTGACGAATATACTGCTGAAAATTCGAAAGAGATTTTATATGGGCCACTGACGGAATTTTTTGAATTTCCGACTGCAGACGTGCTAGGTTTTTTTCAACATCGATATTTAAAAACTCATTTCTATTTTTTTTAAGTACGACATCAATGGAGCCTGTAAAGTGAAAATACGTGTCCATGGCGGTGATCGCTTCGCTAAGGGGATGATGAGCTACAAACTTGGTGTACAAATTGTCTCCGGCTTCTAATTTGGAACTCAGATAGCCGAATCCGACAGTGATAAGTAAAAATATGGCGATGATTGCGCCTCGAAATTTTTTAACCCAATCCATTAAGGGAATTCCTTCAAATTTGATGAGTGATTCACCAAATTCCAAATCAAGGTCAAATATTTTTACTAACCAGGGTATTAACTTGAATGTTAGCAAAAAGCACAGAGCAACGCCAAACGCGCAGTAGATACCAAAAAACTTGATGGGGGGAATATCAGACACAACGAGTGATAACAAGCCAACCCAAGTCGTAACAGCGCACATAAAGCAAGGGTCCCAAATATGGGCGATGGCTTCTTTAAACTTTTGTTCTAGATTTTGTGCTTTAGATTTAGCAACGGCAGAGAATAAATGAACAATGTCGGCCGTAGAGATAATAAAAATAAACAGTAAAGCGAAACTGGAGAACGGATTAATGCTTCCCTCAAGTGAAATAATTAATCCGACCGTCGCCACATAAGATAAACCCATTACGTATAGAGAGAGTAAGCATACGCGCCAAGATCGAAATAGAGCAAACAGCAAAGAAATAATGATAATCAAAACAAGAGGTAAAATTTTGACTTGGCTTTTAATGATTTCCTTAACGAAAAAATCGCGTGCGATCTCGGTGCCGATTAGGTGAGCTTTTAAATCCGGAAAATTTTTGTTTGCGAGTTCTTTTACGTAGTTAAGACTGGTGATAACGTGTTTAATTTCCTTAGGAGACAAATCACTTCTAATGTTGATGTAAATTAACGTGGCTTTCTCATCCGGACTTAAATAACTATACTGAAATACCGGACTACTTTTTAATAGCTCTCGCCCCTTTTCAGACAATTTTTTTTCTTCGAAAAACGTTTTTAAAAAAAGTTTGTCGCCCACCATCTTTACGTATTCGACTTCGTTGAGTGACCGAATTGTATTCAGGTTGTCGATGCGTTTGATTCGTTCCGCCGTATCGAAAATAACTTTATGGAAGTCAGCTCGGTCCGGAAATGAGGTCTTAGATTCTAGCAGTAAATAGACGTCATTTTCGTCATTATATTTTTCAAGGTGTTTTTTATATTTAATCAGCGTCGGATCATTTTCATCTAGTACACTGATAATATTGTATGGCTTTATATTTTTAACAACAATAACGCCGGTAAAGGCGACAAGTAAAATACTAAGCGCGATAATGAGTCGTCTGAGGTAGAGTTTCAATTAATAATCCATTCTGCAGCAATCCAAAGAAGGCGCGCGCCAAGTAGAGTTTTGATAAGTGTGCCATATCGTTTTTTCGTGTTATCAAACGGTGTTTTTGACCATTTGATCATCTGACCAACGCCAAGTAAGAAAAACAAATTAAATGCAAAAAATAATAACAGGGGTCCACCGCCTGACGGCTGCGGAAATAGCATAATTTGTACAAGATCCGCTATTAAAAGGCCAATCACCAAAAGAGTGGCACCAACTTTCAATGCGCGAGATGGCCCAAGTAGAGTTGTAAAGTTCCTGCCAACCTCGTACGTATCACTCGCCTTAAGTTGAAAAATTTGAGTGGCCGGATAGGAACCAGCTACAGTAATCGTAAATGAAATAGCCAAGGCTAGGATGGCGGAATCGGGGCTGCCATGACCAAATGTAGCCCCCATGACGACACCCACAAATCCACAGCCAAGGGCATTGATAAAGTTATCAACAATCCCTATTTCTTTTCCGCGCCAACGAATGCCAGGCAGTTTAACGGAATAGAAGATAGATAGAATTACCGAAAAACAAGCCATTAAAAAAGGCCACATACCAAAAAAATAACTTATACCACAGCCTAATAGCATAACTACCATTCCAAAATGCCCAAGATATTTTGGTTTGGCTGGTGGATTTTCTAAAAAATTTAGCGGTCCATCATCTTTGTCAAAATGTGTGTTTAGCGCGCAGGTTCCACCAAACAACATCACGCTATAGACGATAAATAATCCAAGAAGTTCAATCCCGACAGAACCCGTGCCGCCTTTGTAGGGATTGAGCGCATAGCCGGTCAAAGCAAACGTAAAACTTGGAACAAATGATTTAGGCCTAAGGTGTAAAATGTAATTTTTAATCATTCTTTTTCATCCTTGTGAAAGTGTGAGGAGGAGCTTAGGTATTTCGAACGCGTGCTTATTTTCGCCTGCCATACCTGCTGCATTTTCTCTTCAAGATCATTTAGAAGTAGCGTCCCCAGCTTGCGAGGACGATATTTATTTTCGATTTCAAGTTCATGAATAGTCCACTCGTCAGTTTTTCCGGATAGAGCGTCTCGAAATATCGCGCGATCGTATGACGCTTCCATCAACCAAATAAGCTGCTTTTGTGTTTTAAAGAAATCGGGAACTAAAAAAACATTTTTTTCGGATTGCTTAATAAAGTAAGTTTTAGCTAGCGTGCTATTTTTTTCCGTATAAACATGATAGCGTTGCCGAATAGAATGTCCCCATACAGCGGCGCGAAGTTTAGACGCATCGATTTTTAGATCACGCAGTTTTTGAAATGGAGCCAAACTGGATTCCTTTTTTCGCTCCATCCATTTGGTAAATTTGACCGATATATTTGCACGCGCAGGCTCATCGGCAATAAACTGATTAATTAGATCCGTCAGCAATTCGCCGTTTACTTTTTGGTTTCCCAAATCTTTATATTCGAGTTCCATGCGAATTTGACTGGCTTCGGTCATTTCACTTTTAATTTGTACGGCGTAGTCCCATTTCCCCTTCTTTTTTTCTACGCGGCGGAGTCTGAAGCTGTGCGATGAATTTCGAATATCCCACGCTGGCGTATCGAAGTAGATGTCATAGGTTATGTATTGTGAATGTGGGTGAAATACGAACGGCTGAATACGATTTAAATTTTCACCGCTCAGCTGAGCGGGGTCGACCAGGTATTTACGCTGCTCTTCTACACCGGTGCTAGCCATAGAAAATTGGAAGGTGAAAAGCATTACGAGAAAAAATTTAAATGTTACCATCCAAAACCTCGGAAGCGACCTTTTTCATGTAAAAGGCCGTATGGGTAGGTATCCAAACTAGGCTCTTCAACTAAATAACCATCTTTTACTGGATGGCTGTTACCATCGCGATACGAGTACATTCTATTGATAACAATCGGGTGGGTATCTTCGACACCAAAAACATTTAAAATTTGCTTTCTACGTTCTGACAATTTGTAAAAATAGAGTTCCTGAATAAATAAAGGCCAACCGGAAAAAGAAAGGCAATGGCGCAGAATAGGCTCGTCAATTTGGGCAATTTGGTTAGCCATCCACTGTAAGTCTTCGTAGTTTGCTGACGTGTAGGTTTTTAAAATGGCATTTACGTGAGTATTAAATTGGACCTTACCTTTTTCAATTGAGACTATATCCCAGGGAAATTCATTTACTAGCCCGGCTTTAATGTCTCTAGGAAATTTACTCACCTTAATGCCCATACTGATACCGAGATCACTAAATGATCCAGTCAATTTAGTTTCGGATTTCTCATTCATTGTGATGGAAAGGAGGGTATTGATTTCTTTTATATCCCAAACACCGAGCCAGGCGAGCGCTAGAATCGCTCCCTTAAGTTCTCTACGATTAAAATTTTCCGGATGACCCGAAAGCATTCCACCCAAGCGTAGTTCATCTTTCGGTCGCGCATCGATGGCAGCCGATTTAAAAGACACATAGTATTGTCCTCTGTACGGAGTCAATTCAGGAAACTTGGCAATCGTTGCGCGATCTACGCGTCCTGTGCTTTGAATAAACGGGCTTAGATTTATTTGATAACCATTATAGATAAATTTAACGAAGTGTGCGACCGAGCGTTTCTTTTTATTTTCCGTTTTTCCCAAAATTAAATTAATTTCGCCAGATTTTGAATTGTATGGATAATCTGTATTGAACCCTAGCGCTGAAAAAATACGAGATGCCACAATGTCTGTATTTACTTCGTCTCCCCACTTCATAAGCCAACGACTTCCACTGTTGACATCTAATATGTGGGCTTTGGGCGCGCTACCTTTGACTTCAAGTTCGTCTAAAACGGCCCATTTAAAATTAGGTTTTATTCCTAGCTCGGCGGCCTTGCGATCAAACTCTTTCTCACGTGGGCCGGCAGGGGCTTTCCAAAAAATAGAAGGCTCGATCTCTGTGACTGATTTTTTATTGTCTGGAATGTCATATCGTAAAAAATACCGACTAAATTGATGGCTTGCGCCCATCATCATGATGTCAAAAAGACCAAGCCCTTCATCAAATTTAAATTTTTGAATCCAGGAATCACGAATATATTTCAACTCTAAAATCTGAGCTGTTGATGATGGAGCATCTAACGTACCACTGTCCAAGGCATCTTCTAAACTTTCACAGCTACGACGCACGTGAATCAGTAGTTGATCCTTACGCTTTAGGACTTTATAGCCGTCAATTTCTTTAGTAGAATCATTAGTCAGTTCATTACAAAGCGATCTGATTTCCGAAATAGAATTAGAACCCGAAAATGCCGGCGGCGTTGCAAGTAGAGCCAGCCCCAAAGCACATCTGGATACCATCTAGGTCCTCGCTTTATCCTTATAGTCAAAAATTTCATGATGACCAATGTACGAGTAGCTGAGAAAGACAACGACAAAACACGCATGCAAATACCAAGGAAGGTCGCCGAAGCCTCTGTATTGAAAGAAAAATCCCCAAATAAATGTAATGGCTGTTCCGGCGTGAATACAAACCCACATTCCCAAATGAATTAATGTTTCAAATTCAGTACAGCGGGGTAAATGCCAGAACATTTCATCCATAGTTTCGTGCAATGTTCTGGTGACCCAGCAGCCTATGAACAGAGGAAGTGCTAACCAAGGATACCAAGCCATCATCAACAGACTAAACATCAATCCGTAGCTTGCGTACAAAATCATACGATGAGTGCGAAGCTCACCATCAGTAATGTCTTTCTTCCAAATTTTTAAATGCGTTTTATGGTCTGTATACCAAAGAAAACCAAACAAGATTCCGAAAACTATCATACCCAATGCATAGTGGTGAGGCTGAACTTCATTTAACTGATTTAGAATATCCATATATGCGCTACCCTTCCCATAAAAACTAAACCACACGCCATGATGTTTGCTTGCTGCAACAAATAAGGCGACATGTTTTTTTGACGAATCACTTCAATTAGCCCAAAACGATAGAAAACAATCGAAATCCACAGGTACCAAAGTGATGTAAGCTCAGAGGATAGCATTGTACCCCAAAATAATACAAGCAAACTAAGCGCGTTGATCCCATGAAGAGCAAACATCGTATTCCTAATTCCAAGAACGATTGGAAATGTAGGTATTTTATTTTTGCGGTCTTCTTCGATATCATCCATGTCGCGAATAATGCTGCCTATAGTGACTTGCAGAGTAAAGAAAAGGAAAGTGATAAACACAGACTCTATAGAAAAATGGTTGGAGCCCAGTAAGACTAGCAAACCCCAACCAACACCGATCAAAAAATTTTTTAAAATAAAAAATGATTTTAAACGAATATTGAAATGATCTCGATCATGTCTGAATGAATACAAAGTGCCGATCACTAGAATTAATAAAGCCGAAATGGCGCTAGTTATTCCGAGCGCAATATATGTAGCCGCGATTGAGAAAAGCGTGCTTATTCCCAGCCAGCGCACGGCGGGGTTTTTAAAATAATTAAAGTTAACGTCACTATCCATAACGTCGTCAAAACCATATACAAAAAGCACCAGCAAAATGGTGTTGAGCGTGGCGACGAAAAAATTTAGATAGTTGGATTCGGAATTAAATGTAAAGCCTGTCCAGGTCACACAGAGCGCTGCGAACATCAGATAGCGCATCGATTTGCGTTGCCACGGCCAAACGTTAGGTAAATTCATTTTTTATCCGTCGTGGAAAAAAAAAGACAACCGTATGAAAAAAGTACGCTAACTCCATGCGTACGTATCGCGAAAGCCATAGTAGACTTAAAAAATGTGCATAAAAATAAATATAAGGACGAGGTGGTACGCGGGCAAAACTAAACGTTTTACGTTTGTAGTTAACTTTCGCAGTAATACCCATTTCTTTCCGCTTCCAGTATAAAATGAGCATTCTATTTCTAAACCAATTATAGAACGGACGAATGACGGGATTAAAACGTGCCGGGTATTTTAGTAACTTTGGAAACAAAATGCTCGGATGAATGACAAATGTGTAGTAACCGGCAAAATCAAGCTGGGTCATTAGGCCATATAACTCTTGATCACCCATCAAAGCATAACGTTTTTCATAGAGTAAAATTCTGTCTTCAAACGCTTGTGAGAATAATTTTTCATACTTCATCCAAGAGCGTTCGCAATAATGACCGGTGTATAAATGATCTAAAATAAGCGGCGCTAGCCACAAGCTTTGTTGGCTATTGAATTCCATTCCCGGACTAAAAAGAGGGTCAACAAAAGCAGCGGCGTCACCAATAAGGGCTAAACCCGGCTCGCGATATTTGCGGCTCGTATATGGCAAATGAGGGTAGTGTTTGAATCCCGTGCCTTTTGCCTCGGCTGTCAGTTCGCCCAGACTTGGGTGATTTTTTACGAACTCAAAAAAGAAATCTTTGGGATGTTTCCCGTGAGTTTTTAATATACGTTGATCGTACACGATCCCGATACTGACGGTGTTATCTGAAAGTGGAATAGTCCACACCCAATACCCCTCGCCCATAAAATGCGTTGTGGCGTAGTGACGATCTCCGATACACCACTTATCCCAGTGGATTGATTTGTGACCATCAATACTAGATATCTTTTTAACATTTTCAAAATGGGCCCAAGAGGATGCAGTCATCAGTTGATTTGCGGGCAGTCTCCAATTCCATTTTTTAGCTACGATACCTTGCCGCCCTGAAGAATCAATTAACCACGTAGTGCTAAGTGTTTTGATTTCTTCACCCATTTTTACGGTTACTTGGGAGTTAAATGCAGAGTAGTTAAAATCAATCACTTGAGCTGGTCTTAACACCTCGGCACCAAGTTCCTGAGCGTAGGCTAGAAGATCATTGTCAAATGTGGAACGATTAACCTGAAACCCATTGGCTGGAGACAGAATGGATGGACTTGAGTAGTCACTTGCGTCCGTTATTCTTTTTGTGGCTTCGTCATGGAAAATAAAGCGCAAGCCTGTTTTTCGCTGTTGGCGTTTCAAGATGTGGTCTATTTTGAAGCGATTAAAAAATATAGCTGTGACATCGCTGAAACTTTCGCCCACTTTTTTGGGAAATTCAGTCGATTGCTCGATCATGGCCACGCGTGTACCTGGTCGTTCACGAAGAATGTTGATGACCAAGATGCTAGCGGCCATGCCCGCACCCATAGTTATGATGTCGTATTTTGTAGAATTATCCATTTCCTATCGAAAATCTTTGCATAGGCCCATTGGCCAAACAACACAAATTTTAGTAAATACCCAAACTAGTTCTTTTTTGAATGAGATCGTCGGGTGTCATTTGGCCAACTAGCTTGTTGCAGAACAGAGCCAAGATTCTTTGTTCTTAAGTATATAAAATTTAAGAACATATTAAATACTAATACTTAGTATTTATCGACCCATTGCTGAAAGAAATCACCACGTGTTTCGAAGCTAGAAAACTCGTCTTGGCTCACACCACCGGGGCTGAACAAAACAACCGAATCCATTTCCAAATTTTCAGATGATAGGTTTTGCAATAACAAAGCGAGTGTTTTGAATATGGGAGCAGGAGAATTAAGAGTTTGTTTGATTGTTGGACCATGTTCACCGAAGAAAAAGAGTTTGATTCGCACGTCCATAGTTAACTCTTTGAGTTCGTGCCAAGGCAATTTTTTGTCCCTGCCGCCCAAAAGCAAATAGATGGTGAGATTGGGAAATGACTCTTTAGTGGCCGCGATAGCGGCTTTTACGCTATCAATTGTAGTGGCTTTGCTATCGTTAATAAAAATGACATTCTTTTTTAATCCCAAGTTCTCGAGGCGGTGCTTTAGGCCTCGAAACTCTTTGATGCCGGCAAAGTAGGATTGCGGAAAGCCGCATTCTTTGCCCAAGGTAGCGGCCATAGCTAAGTTATCTTGATTGTGTTGTCCGATAAGTGCAGCATTTTGAAGCTCAAGTGATCGAATATCCGGATTGTTTTTGCGTGCCCAAATGAGTTTGGTAGAGCCTTTCGTTTTAGCAAAGGCAGCCAAATCCCCGCCGTTTTCGTTCAAGATCATCGTTGATTTTGTTTTGTTGAGTAAAGTCCACTTGGTTTCGTAGTAGTCAGTTAAAGACGCATATCGTTCCAAATGATTGGGAGATAAAAACGTAATCATGCTATAGTCAACTTTCAACAAGGCTACGTTTTCTAGTTGATAACTTGAAAGCTCCAGAACCATCCAATTGGCGCGCAGTGATGGGTCTTTGTAAATAGACAGCGCATATTCACAAACAGGGATTCCTAAATTACCACCGACAAAAACGTTAGGATCAAATGACTTAATTCCAGCACCGATAATACTTGTCGTTGTGCTTTTGCCTAAGGAACCTGTAATGCCGATAATTTTTTCTGTTGTGACTTGGCTAAGCGCTAAATTAATTTCACTGGTGATATGCACACCATTCGTACGCCATTTTTTAATAAAATTTTTCTGTAACGAAACACCGGGTGAAACGACCGCGGTTTTAACTGAAGTCAATGTCTCGAGTTCAGCTTCTGTCTTATACTGGGCTTCCGGTTTACTTTCGTCAAAAGTAAGTATGTCATTTTCCTGAAAACCCGCGGCTAAAAGTAGCTTCTTGGCGGCCAATCCACTGCGAGCTAGGCCAACGATGATTACTGGAGGTTGTATTTGAGTTTTCAGATTAAACGACATACAGTTTATTTATGACGACTGAAGATTTCAGTAAAGCAAATTATACAGCTATTATCAGTGACTTGCATCTTTGCGAAGCTGAACCGGTTCATCCAAAATATCCATTGTGGAAGAAGTTTAAAACCAAAGAGTTTTTCTTTGATGATGAGTTTGAGGGATTTTTAAAACTGATAAAAACGAAAGCTAAAGGTGATCGAATTGAATTAGTGCTTAACGGTGACATTTTCGATTTTGATTCCGTGACATCCTACCCTAAAGACGCTGTTTATAAGATTTCTTGGTTAGAGAAAATGCGTGGATTAAAACCTCGGGAAGAGCGTTCTTTATATAAAATTGATCGCATTATTGACGATCACCCACTTTTCTTTTCTGCCTTGAGTGATTTCATTAAAGATGGAAATCGCGTTGTTTTCGTTATGGGTAATCACGATGTTGAACTCCACTACAAATCAGTTCAGAAAGCGATTTTAAATTCTCTGAGATTAACTACGGACTTGGAAGAGCGCGTTCGATTTAATGAATGGTTTTATATTTCTAATCAAGACACGTTAATTGAACACGGAAATCAATATGATCCCTATTGTGTTTACGATGATCCAATTAATCCATTCGTGAAGGGTTATAACTATCAGTACCTAAAGCTACCATTTGGAAATTTAGCGTCTCGGTACATAATGAACGGAATGGGTTTTTTTAACCCCCATTTCGATGGCAATTATATCATGGGCATCAAAGAGTATATTCGCATATTCTTTAAGTATATGTTGAAGGCGCAGCCATTCCTGGTCGTATCTTGGTTTATGGGATCTGTTTGGACGCTTTTTTACACGGTAAAAGATCAGTTTGCGGAGCCACTTAAAAACCCACTTAAAACTGAAGAGCGTGTGAATGAAATTGCAGCCAAGGCGAACGCAACCCCACGGCAGGTTAGGGAACTTAAAGAATTATTCGTTGAAAACTCTAGCCGTGATCCAATGTTGATCATGAAAGAGCTTTGGCTAGATCGCGCGTTTCTAATCGTATTTAGTTTCTACTTAGTTTATTTATTGTTTTCGATTTTAAAAAGTATTTTTGACATTTCATTGTTCTGGGGATTGATTCCACTTGTGTTCTTATTCCCATTTTTCCTCTTTTATTCAAAATCTATTGTTTCACACGTTTCAGGTTATAAAGAGCCGGACGAAAAAACGCTCGCCATAGCCGGTCACATCAGCGCGGTATCCCGCATTGTTTTTGGGCACACCCATATCCCAAGACACGAAATGATTGGTGGAATTGAGCACTTAAATTCGGGCACGTGGTCGCCTGGATACCTTGATATTGAATGCACTAAGCCGATTGATCTGAAAAACTTTGTGTGGATATTTCCGTCTGAGCACGAAGGTAAGCGCAACGCAGAACTTGTGAAGTACAAAAATTTGCAGGGCGTCAAGTAAGAAAACTTTTGTCCAGCTCAAATATAATGTGCAACCATCAAATCTCATTAAAATAACTGGAGGCTAGAAATGGCAGACATTCTTGTAGTTACAAGCAAAATTAAAAAAATCATCAAAGAAAAAGGTGAAATGAACACTTCAGCAGCGACTATCGAAGTATTGAGCAAAGCTGTTGAGCGTCTTTGCCTTAAAGGTATCGAGAGCGCGAAAGCTGATGGTCGTAAGACTGTTATGGATCGCGATATCATCATCGATCACATCTAATAAAAATTTAAGATTATAAATCTATTAGGGTCTTGTAAAAGGGACCCTATTTTTTTGCTTTCACAGCAGTAGGTTTAAAAACTACCTGAAGAGGAAACGGTAATCCGCCGGGGAAGTATTCGGCTAACGCGTTTACATAGGTAGGTACTTCATCATTAGATCTGATGTTAGGGAAAATAGCTTTGTAGCTATCTATGTCCCATTCTGTTGGTTTTTTCGATTTTTCGTCAAATTTACTGGCCATAAAATTCTTTAAGTCTGGATTTGGTTTATCAAACAACGCCGCAATGTTTATGAGTATCGGGTTACCTTGATATACATGTTGCTGATTACCAAAGAACGCCTGGGCTAACTTTGGAGCCTTGTTTGGGTCATTTTTGATCGCAAGCGAAATATACATTTTGTACCAGTCGTACGCATACTTTAACCAAACACCGGATTGAGTGCTGATTCCAAAGGCTGAGCTTACGTCGCGAGTTTGGCTCTTTAATTCTATTTCTGTGTGTGGAATGGTTAGAATGTTTGGATCTGTATCGGTGGACTCTGTCGTCTTGTTTGGCTTAACTGCTTTTGAACTTTTTCGAATATTAAAAATTCCATTGTATTTGTAGGCAAATTGAAAACTGAGCTTTGCGTTTGTGAGGGCCATAGACTCTAGAGCTTGCATTACAGAAACAGTTTTATCTTTACCGCAGGAAAATTGGCAGAATTCGGTTTTATACGTTTTTGAAGTCAGTTGTGCTACTAAACGGAAAACCTTGTTCATCCGAGGAACAAATTCTTTGCCTAAATGTTCCTGTACATCATCGCGTTTAGTTATGCGGCGAACTTTTTTATCGGCTAAGTAACTATTCACTACTGGATTTTTTTTCCAGTTTGTCGTATCCAAACCGGTTGTCATTTTTAACAAATCAGTGCCTGCCATCCCGATGCTAATTTGATTTAAAGTCACATTATAACCGCGAAATGGCTTCAACAGCGAGATCTCTAGAGCCATAAATTTTTCAGTGTCAGGAATGGCCGCATAGTTTGTATCAATACGTGTGATCAGCGCCTCGAGTTCATCCGGAGTTTTTACATTTCTAAATTCGATTTCTAAAGAGTTGGATTCTGCGGAAATCCCACGGTGAGCAATTGACGTTATTTCTGGCGGAGCAAAGTCGATTGTTGGTTCTTGTAGTTCAGCGGCAACGGTCGCATTTTTTTCAAAATGCGTACAACTCAGATTTAATAAACTAAATGTAAAAATGTAGATTAAAAATCGATACATAGCTGCCCCTATAAGAGGCTTTTCGGGAATTATACACAGATCACCATGCGACTAAGGTCCATTTTCAATCATTTTCAGGACTTCGTCCCAGCCGATTACGGTAACGCCGAGGGAGTTAGCCTTTTCAAGCTTAGACCCAGGGTCATCTCCAACCACCAAAAAATTAAGTTTACTAGAAACTCCACTCAATAGCTTTCCGCCATTTTCTTGAATGTGTGCTTGGGCTTTATCACGCGCGATTGGCAGCGTTCCTGTAATTAAGAAACTTTTTCCGCTGAGAGGGCCTGACGTGTTTACTTTGGCTTCGGCTACGGTGATGCCGACGGCGATCAGTGACTTGACCTGATTCTTGTTTGCTTTACTAGAGAGCCATTTCAAAACAGATTGGGCGACTTTTTCACCAATTTCAGGAACTTTCATCAACTCTTCTTCATTGGCATCGACAAATCTTTCTACGGTTAAAAAATGATCAGCTAAATGCTTTGCCGTTGTTTCACCGATGTAGCGAATACCTAGAGCGTAAATGAAACGCGGGAGCGTAGTTTTTTTACTTTGTTCGATAGACTTTAAAATATTGTCGGCCGATTTTTCACCTTGTCGATCCAGGTTTAAAAGATCTGTCTTCTTTAAATGATAAAAATCGGCGAATGAGGCGACAAGTTTGCTGTCGACGAATGTTTCAATCCAGCGGTCACCCATTTTTTCTATATTCATAGCGCGACGACTGGCAAAATGTTTAAGAGATTCCTTCAAAACTGCCGGGCATTCCGGATTCAAACAGCGAATGACCGCTTCATCAGGATGCTCGTGTAAATCACTATTGCAGCCAGGACATCGAGTTGGAAGCCTATAAGGTTTAGAATTTTTATCTCGCTTTTCTGGAACGGACCGAACGATTTCAGGAATAACATCGCCGGCGCGCTGGATAACGACAGTGTCGCCCACGCGGATGTCTTTGCGATCGATCTCTTCTTGATTGTGTAATGTTGCGTATGTAATCGTAACGCCCCCGACTTTCACGGGCTTCATTAAAGCTACGGGAGTAACCGCACCCGTGCGACCAACCTGACAGAAAATCTCCTCTACAGTTGTTTCCGCCGTATCTGGTTTAAATTTAGCGGCCGTGGCCCATCGCGGGCTTTTAGCCACCATTCCCAATTCTTCCTGAGTTTTAATTGAATTTATTTTTACAACGAGGCCGTCGATATCAAATGGTAGTTTTGATTTTGTATGCTCGAGTTCATTGTAATACTCAACTACCCCATCTATGCCGTCGCAAATTCGTGAGGCTTGAATGTAGGTTGGAATTCCAAGCTCTTTAAATTTTGCGTACACATCAGATTGGCTTGTGAAACTTATACCTTTATAGGCCCCTAAGTTGTAACCAAAGAATTTTAACGGCCGTGATGCCGATATTTTTGAGTCGAGCTGGCGAATCGATCCTGCAGCCGCGTTTCTAGGGTTTGCAAAGGTCGGCAAGCCTTCTTTTTCTTGAAATTGGTTAAGATTTTTAAAATCCTCTTTAGTAATTAAAACCTCGCCGCGAACCTCAAGAAGTTCAGGAGGCGACTTAGAATTTAATCGCAGAGGAATTGATTTTATGGTTTTAACATTTACCGTAACGTCTTCGCCGACGACACCATCTCCGCGTGTAAGTGCTTTTGTGAGAACTCCGGCTTCATAGATCAATTCCATAGAGAGGCCGTCAAATTTGGGCTCGCAGAAGTATTCGAATTTGGATTCTACTTTAAGGAAGTTTTGAATGCGTTGATCAAAATCGACAAGGTCTTGTGGATCATAACTATTTGCAAGCGAAAGCATAGGCAGACGATGAGTCCCTTTGGCAAACACCGGTAGCACGGCTCCACCCACGCGATGGGTTGGTGAACTTGGAGTTATCCATTCAGCGTGTTTTGCTTCGATGTTTTTTAATGCCGAAAAAAAATCGTCATACTCTTTATCGGAAACTAAAGGTTTATCTAGTGTGTGGTAATTGTAATCAAGCAGATGAACCCAGTCTATTAACAATAGATATTCATCTTGAGTAATATCAATAGAACTTGTTTTAGCTTTAGTGGATACTTTTTCCGCAATTTTTTTTTGGTCTTTTACTGAAGACATAAAATATTTAGACTTCATTTTTCGGCTCATGGCAAGTATTTGAAGATGTTCCGCTCCTTGCGCGAACAAGATAAAAAGGCTATGTTGTTCGTCGACGGAGAAATTCTTTTGAAATTAAAAATAGACTGGAAAATTACTGTTGTTTTGGCGGTTGCGGGCTCGTGCTTAATAACTGGCTATGTACTGCAAAAACCATTCGTCCCGTCGCCCTATTCTGACTATAAGTCACGCTGGTCCACTCAGGATTTGAATAAGCTTCAACAAAGCATAGAACAACAAGAGAAAACTTTCCCTAATCTTAAGCGTGATAATGAAAAGAAAGTCGGTCTTAATGCAGGAGCGCAGCCTACCGAATACGCGTTCGTTTACATGCCGGGATTTTCAGCCACTCGCAAAGAAATTTTTCCTGTTGTTGAGGCATTGGCAAAACGATTTTCTGCCAATTATTTTCTAACTCGTTTCCCTGCGCATGGAGAATCGGCGCTGGAGTTCAAAGACTTAAAAGCCCAAGAGTTGTTTGATACCGCTTACGAGGCTGTCGAAATAGCGCCGAAGTTAGGTAAGAAAAAAATTTTCATCGGAACCTCAACGGGGGCTGCGATGACGTCCGCTGCTTTGGTTCAAGATTTAGATATTGATGCCGCTATATTTATTGCCCCTGCGTATGCGGTGTACCCGACAAATTCGTGGCTGCTGAGTACTCGTATTGGCCCACTCGTGAACATGTTACTGATTGATGAAATTTATAAATGGACACCAAAGAATCCGGAAATGGAAAAGTATTGGAATACCTCATACCATCGCAATGGTCTTATCGCACTGTTGCAGAGTGTGGAGTATACTCGTTCTTTGGATTTTTCGGCGATTAACAAACCAGTACTTGTGCTCTATACTAAAAACGACGCGGTCGTCGTTAATGAAGCCATTTTGACAAAATTTTCCGAAATTAAACATCCAAAGAAACGACTAGTTGAAATTCCCGCTTCGAGTCACGTATTGGCAGGGGAATATACATCGCCGGAAACCACCGAAGTCGTCATCAAAGAAATTCATGACTGGATACAGTCCCTAGACCTTTAAATTTAACTCCTCGTTGAACTAAAAAGTAAATTGTCCTAAGCTGTGAGCAGTCTAGATTAGGAGTTTACGTTGGACGCTGAAACGCTAAAAAAAATGGCCCATTTAAGTCGCTTAGAGCTTTCCGAAGCGGAATCAAATCAGCTAGGTAAAGATCTGGGTAAAGTTTTAAATTTTTTTAATCAAATCGCAGAAGTAAATACTACTGGTGTCGAGCCAATGGTGACACCTGTTGAGATTGAAAATTATCTGCGTGAAGACGAAAAGAACAATGAAATAAAAACTGAAGACATTATGGCAAACGCACCCTCGCGTGCGGGCAATTTATTTAAAGTACCTCCAGTCGTTTAGGAAATCATATGGATATATTAAAATCGTCACTGAAAGAAATCAGCACGGCTGTGCGTGCAAAAAAAATTTCTGCCCAAGAAGTTGCGGAGTTTTACTTAAAACGCGCGACAGCTCATAATCCAAAATTAAATGCCTACATCACAATGAATGCCGATGTTTTGGCTCAAGCGAATGAAATCGATTCAAAAATTGCAAAAGGTGAAGACCTATCGTCTAAAAAACTTTTGGGAGTACCTTTCGGTATCAAAGATATGTTGTGCACGAAGGGACTCAAAACAACGGCGGCCTCAAAAATTTTGGAAAACTTTATTCCTCCGTATGATGCAACAGTAGATCGGAAGAGCGTCGCGGCGGGGAAGAGGGGAGATCTCGGTGGGCGCCGGATCATTAGAAAAAAAAAA
>DDTZ01000182.1:41967-50939 GCA_002344565.1 Bdellovibrionaceae bacterium UBA2351
GTCTAAAAAACTTTTGGGAGTACCTTTCGGTATCAAAGATATGTTGTGCACGAAGGGACTCAAAACAACGGCGGCCTCAAAAATTTTGGAAAACTTTATTCCTCCGTATGATGCAACAGTGGTTAGCCGAATTAAATCTAACGGCGGCGTTGTTTTAGGAAAATTAAATCAAGATGAATTTGCGATGGGAAGCTCGAATGAAACTTCGTTCTATGGTTTATGTCGAAATCCATGGGATTTAGATCGCGTTCCAGGTGGATCAAGCGGTGGCTCAGCGGCGGCTCAGGCTGCGGGGCTTGCGGCTGCGACTATTGGAACAGATACGGGCGGATCAATTCGTCAGCCTGCAAGTTATTGCGGTATCGTGGGTGTTAAGCCAACATACGGCCGCGTATCACGCTACGGAATTATTGCCTATGCATCGAGTTTAGATCAAGCGGGTCCGATGGTTAACTCGGTAGAAGATGCAGCTTTAGTTTTAGAAAGTATTTGTGGTTTTGACCAGATGGATTCAACGACATCGCAACGATCAGATATTCAATTCAGTCAGAACTTGAATAAATCTGTGAAGGGTTTAAAAATCGGTGTGTTGAAAGAATTTTTATCAGATCAACTCGATTCTGATGTCAAAAAAGCGCTTGAATTATCGATCGAGAACTTAAAAAAACAAGGTGCTGAAATTGTTGAAGTATCGATTCCGTTAACTAAGCATGCTGTGCCTATATATTATTTGATTGCGTCCAGTGAAGCTTCTTCAAATCTATCTCGCTATGACGGTGTTAAGTTTGGTTATCGCCATGACTTTAAAGATTTATCGAGCGTAAGTTTGGATTCATTTTATTCTAAAACTCGCGGCGATGGTTTTGGTTCAGAAGTTAAACGCCGAATTATCATGGGCACATATTGTTTATCGAGTGGTTATTACGAAGCCTACTATGGAAAAGCATCGCAAGTACGGCGCATGCTGAAGGCGCAATTTAGTGATGTATTTAAATCGTGCGACGCGCTGATTTCTCCCGTCTCAACAACGCCGGCATTTAAAATTGGCGAACGCATAGATGATGCACTAGCGATGTACCTGAATGACATTTTCACGGTATCTACAAATCTAGCGGGTATTCCAGGGATGAGCATTCCATATGGCCTAAGCCAAAAAAATCTGCCTATTGGTATTCAGCTCATGTGCAAAGACTTTGATGAGCAAAAGATGTTAAATATTGCTGCCGCCTTAGAGGAAACCTCTCCTGTTCGTGGCGCTCAACCAAAGGGGTTTGCATAATGGCTTATGAAATTCGCGGGTTTGAAGCCACAATCGGTATTGAAATTCATGTTCAACTCAACACAAAGAGTAAAATATTTTCGTCCGACGGAACTGAGTTTGCTGCGGGCGATAACGAAAATATTTCTACAGTCAGCGCTGGTTTGCCGGGCTCACTACCCGTTTTAAATAAAAAGGTAGTTGAGCTAGCGGTTAAAACAGGTTTAGCCTTAGATTGTAAAATTCGTCAAAAATCTATCTTTGCTCGTAAAAACTATTTCTATCCTGACTTGCCTAAAGGGTATCAAATTTCTCAGTACGAAGAGCCTATTTGCGAACATGGTTTTGTGATGTTGAAAATGCCTGAGTATGAAAAGCGAATCAGCATTACACGCGCGCACTTGGAAGAAGATGCGGGTAAATCTACACATCAAGGTGATGTGACTCTTTTGAATTATAATCGCGCCGGTGTTCCTCTGCTTGAAATCGTATCGGGACCAGATTTAAGTTCGCCTCAAGAAGCTGCTGAGTACGGAAAAATTATTCGCCAAATCGTTCGCTATCTTGATGTATGCGACGGGAACTTAGAGGAAGGTTCTTTGCGCTGTGACTGTAACGTCAGTGTTAAACGTGTGGGCGAGAGAAAACTAGGAACTAAAGTTGAACTAAAAAACATTAATTCTTTTCGGTTCATTGAAAAAGCAGTTGAGTACGAAATCGAACGCCAGATAGATGCGGTTGAGCGAAATGAAAAAATCGTTCAAGAAACGCGCCTGTACGATTCAGATAAGAATAGAACGTATTCAATGCGCATGAAAGAAGATGCCCAGGACTATCGGTATTTCCCGGATCCAGATTTGTTGCCAATAATTATTTCTGATCAAATGATAGCTAGTATTAAATCCTCACTGCCAGAGTTGCCGCAAGCGCGACATAACCGTTTGGTTGGCCAAATGGGATTGCCGACCTATGATGCGGATGTATTAACTGAAGAAAAAGATATCGCTGATTTTTTTGAGGCGGTCGCAAAATCGTGCGGAAACCCCAAAGCGGCTTCGAATTGGATCATGACCGAAGTTATGCGTGAAATGAAAGAATCGCATATGTCGATTAGCGAATCTAAAATGACTCCGGCATTGCTTGCGGAATTAATCACCTTGATTGACAAACAAGTTATATCTGGGAAAATTGCAAAAACAATTTTCCCAGATATCTGGCAAACAGGCAAAAATCCGCAAAAGCTAGTGGATGAAAAAGGTCTGGGTCAAATCAGTGACGATTCAGTTATCGAAAAAATCATTGATGGCGTGTTAAAAGATAATGAAAAAAACGTGACGGAATATCGCTCGGGAAAAACCAAAGTGTTTGGTTTCTTTGTCGGTCAGATTATGAAATTATCTAAAGGCCAGGCCAACCCAGACAAAGTAAATGAAATTCTAAAAAAGAAACTGGAACAGGGATGACAACAAAAGACCTAAAGGTAGCCACCATTGATATTGGTTCAAATTCATTTCTGTTGCTACTATGTACGGCTAACCAGAACGGTATAAGCACAATTCAAAAAGATGTGGTTGAAATTGTTCGACTTGGACAAGGTCTGGCTACAAATAAAAAGTTTTTACCTGAAGCTTTGGATCGTGCGAAAAAAACGTTAACGACATTTAAAAAAATGATTGATGAATTTCAACCAGACATCATTTTGCCCAAAGCAACGGCGGCGGCGCGTATAGCAGAAAACCGGGCAGATCTATTAGCGATCGGAAAAAATTTAGGGTTAGATATTGAAACTATTCCTGGCGACCAAGAAGCGAAAGTCACCTACCAAGGTGTATTCTGGGGACAAAAAACTGACGAAACAGGTTATAACTTGTTAATAGATATCGGGGGTGGGTCTACCGAGTTGATCGTGGGTAGAGGCGCTAACATTGAATATAGCGTCAGTATCCCGTTTGGTGCGGTTCTATTAACGGAACGATTTATTAAAAGTCATCCTGTTGTTTCCGACGATGAAAAGAATTTGGAAAATGAAATAGATTCTGGAATTGCAAACGCCTTGGAGTCCATTTCAAAGTTTCCTATTAATACGGTGCTGGCTGTTGCTGGCACACCTACGACATTGGCCCAGATAATTTTAGGCGGATACGACGATGCTAAAATTAATGGGTATTCATTAACATTGGAAAAACTCTCAAAACTCGAAGCTGGTTTAAAGACAAGATCGGTCGAACAAAGGATTACTGAATTAGGAGTTCCTAAGGGCCGCGCCGACATTTTATACGCAGGCTCGGTTTTACTTAGAAAAATTATTACTGCGGTAAAATTGAATGAAGTAAAAGTTTCTACTCGCGGTGTTCGCCATGGAATCGTAGCAGATTATTTTTTGAGTCAGCATTAGATCACGGCGTTTAAAAAAGGTAGGCATAAATGCAGAGCTTTAGCAGAATGATGGCCCTTACACTATTCGTAAACTTATGTTTTTTGCCGTTATGCAGCCTTGCGGACGGGCCCAAATTTAAAAAAGGCACTATTGTTATTAAAAATATCACATTGAACGCCGAATTTGCTATTACGGAAGATCAACAGCAGTACGGATTAATGAATCGTACAGAACTTCCAGAGAATTTCGGAATGTTATTTGTGTTTGATCAGGAAGACTATCGATCATTCTGGATGAAAAATACGTTTGTTGATTTATCAATAGCCTACATCAGTGCTAATAAGAAGATTTTAGAAATCATCGATATGGACGCATCGAAAAGTTCGCTTGATGCCAATCCCAAAACGTATCCTAGCAGTGCCAAAGCGAAGTATGCGCTTGAGGTAAAACAAGGTTGGTTTAAGAAAAACAAGATAAAAGTCGGTGACTCTATAAAGAAGATTACTATTAAATAGTTACGTAAACTAGCTAAGTTAGCTGATCTTTAGCACTGATTTTCTGGTCTGAAGAATTGATTATAGGCTATAGGTCTAGAGATAAAAAATTTTCTTGAGTCCTGTACCTATAAAATAATTGATTGTCTCTGCCGATGTGCTTAAATAAAAAGTGAAACTTTAAAGAAAACGTTGGTTTCTATAGATCAAGGATGAAATATATGAAAAAAATATTGTTGGTTCTCTTAGCGTCAACTGCACTTGTGATCTCGAGCGTGAGATGTACATCAAGTGACACTAGCGGAGAAACTGGTGAACAAATCGCTTCTGAAGGCGGCGAAAATCCTGAAACGATCTCTGAAAACGGTGAAGCTTCGGTTGGCGATGCTACTGGCGGAGAGGTGGGTTCAGCTGAGACATTATCAGAAGGGAGTTTAACTGATCCAGGAATGGCAACAGATCCGTCTCTAGATCCAAACGCAGTTCCTGCGGATAATACGGCGCAAGTTACCGATCCAAATCAGCAGTTAGATCCAAATGCAACTGCAACAGATCCAAATTTGCAAACGCAATCAACTCCAACTACAGAAACTCAGCCATCAGCGACAGATACATTGTCAAGTACACCGGCTCCAACAGAAACGGTTCAAACACCAGCAGTAACCGAAACGGCTCCTGTGGTAGCCGAGGTTCCTAAGGCGCCTCCAGCTGAGTATCAAAAAATGAAAACTGAAACATGGACTGTGGCTGGCAAAGTCGTAAATACTGTTTACTTTGCACGCGAAGGCGACACGTCTAAGTCGATTGCAGAAAAAATCTACGGAAATACAGATCGCGAAAAAGAACTTAAAAAAATCAATTCGTTCATGAAAAACAGATCGGTTCGCGTAGGAGATAAAGTTTATTACAACTCTCCGAACCGTCCAGATGACAGCACTAAAATTGTTACTTATTTCGAAGATAAAGGTATTCAGCCTCAAATTTATGTGGCTAAAGAAGGCGACAAAGTTAGAACCGTTGCAAAAGAACTACTAGGTTCGACGGGTGCTTGGAAAGAACTTTATGGTTCAAATTCATTTGAATCAAGAAAGACATTAGATCCTGGTACAGAAGTTAAATATTGGAAAGACGACGTGGCCGCAGCTCCTGCGATGGCTGCAACAACTCCGGATGCAGGTTTACCGCCTCCGCCTCCGGCTGATACGGCAGTGCCGCCTCCTCCGCCAGACATGGCGTCGACTCCGCCACCACCACCAGATATGGGATCAGCGCCGCCTCCTCCGCCAGACATGGCAGGAACTCCGCCGCCACCACCAGATATGGGATCAGCGCCACCTCCTCCGCCAGATATGGCAGGAACTCCGCCACCACCACCAGATATGGGCGGCCAAGGATCGATGAAAGATCCGGCAAGCACAGCGGGTGACGATTCAACAATTGCTGGTATGGATCAAGAGACAATCATGATAGTTGGCATCGGTGCTGCTGCTTTATTATTAGCAGTTATCTTTATCGTGAAGAGAAAAAATAAACAAAGACAAGAGTTCGAACAAGCAATGAATGAAACACAAGTAGGTTAATCCCTGCTTGTTTGCGCACTTAAGTTTTGGTTATAAAAAAGAAAAGCTTCTGGAGACAGAAGCTTTTTTATTTGGTTACATTGATTTTTTTGATTTGAACTAGCCGACTTTTTTAAGAATCTTATCAAACACATCCCGACGATCTGAACGTTGTGCTTCAACGAAGTAAATTAAATCATCGACAATTTGTACATCACGATTATTTACAGGCATAAATTTTAAACCACAGCCTACTGAATTTGCCCATACGACGGTAGCCTGGATCTTTCGTTCACGGCCAGCGACTTCGAAAAATACAACTAACTTATCATTTGGCTTTAATGACGAAGACACTTCGTGCTCTAAAAACGCGCCCGTCAAGCTGATGTTTCTCAAATTCCCCTTAGAATTCTCGCGAGAATAATTTTTCTTAAAAGAAACAGGAAGTAACAGCTGGGTTCTGGGTGCTGGAATATTATTTGAATCCACTTAATGCTCCTTTATTTAACAATTAGATTCTCGGAAATTTAGTAATAAAACTTTACAAAAGATTCAGGAAACATCTGCAAATAAAGGCGTTCACGGAAATTAAATCTGTTTTTTTATTAATTCTCAATATAACTCAGGACCTTCGGTAAATAAAACGACAACGACATCAAGTATTTTGAGTCCTTGTATCCTGAATGCGGGACTTAGGTGATGGGTAGCGAGTTTGGAAACGCGAAACTAGAGCTAGGTATTTTTAAAAAAATAAGCTATTCTAGCTACTTAGGCTGAGTTTATTCGGTTTTGTGTCTCATTTTGAATCGGCAAACTGGTGGGTGATCGGGAATTTTCCATTGACAAAAGTCGAGGTTCCGTTAAACTGAGGGAGTATTTGTTCTAAATACCCTTGGTTTAAACAACCCCACAATAATTCTCTTTAAAGGTTCATTAATAAATTAATTTAAAAATCAATTTAGATAATAAAAATCCTAAAAGAATTTTGCATGTCAGTTGTTTTATACCCAGCCAATTATATATAAGGAGTCGTGTTTGTCGGATTCAAAAAACACCAGTGACAAATCAGTTGAGGTCGTTAAAAAAAGAGGTCGTGCTAAGCCAGCCGACGAGGGAAAAAAAGCGAAAGCAGACGATGCGGCTCTAGAAGCTAGCGTTCAGGAAACAGCTCCCCCTCCTCCAGTAGTCGAAGCCACAGCACCAAAAGAATCATCCGCTCCAGAATCAGCACCAGCCCCAGCAAGTACAGAAGCCGTAGCGACTCAAGCAAGTAGCGCTCCCCAAGAATCCCGCCCACAACAAAATCAAGATAACCGTGGTGGCGGAAGCAATAGCCAAAACAAACAACGTTACGATAACAATCGCAACAATTACTACAAAAATAATAACAACAATCACAAACAAAATTATCAAAACAATAGAAACCGTAACGATCGCAATGATCGCGGTGATAGAAATGATCGTTACGATCGCAATAATCGTAATGATAGATATGACAATGAAAGAGCAGACTTGAGAGATCAAAGAGAGCAGTATCAGCAAAGACAAGCACAGAAAAATCAAGGTCACGGCGATGACGTGAACCCAAATGCAGATGACATTAATTTAAAGAATCAAGGCTTGGAAGGTACTGAAGTCGATATCACAGGAATCAACCTTACAGACGAAGAGAAAAGCTGGTTATCATCTAAAGATTTAAAAACGAAAAATATCCAAGAACTAACGGGCCTAGCGCTTAAACTAAAAATTGAAAACGCTGCAGGTCTTCGTCGTCAGGATATGATTTTCGAAATCCTAAAACGGTCAGCTAAATTGGGCGTAGATATTTACGGATCAGGCGTTCTTGAAATCTTACCAGACGGATACGGATTTTTAAGATCTCCAGACTACAACTACTTGCCAGGACCGGATGATATTTACGTATCTCCATCACAAATTCGTCGCTTTGGTTTAAGAACGGGTGATACGGTAACCGGCACTGTACGTCCACCAAAAGAAGGTGAACGTTATTTCGCTCTACTTAAAGTCGACACGTTAAACTTCGAAAATACTGAAAACGGTAAAGATAAAATCTTATTCGACAACTTAACACCTCTATACCCACAAGAGCGTCTTAAGCTTGAGCACGGCCCTGCTGAATATACAACTCGCGTTGTGGATTTGATGAGCCCGCTTGGTAAAGGTCAACGTGCCTTGATCGTGGCGCCTCCACGTACAGGTAAAACAGTATTATTACAAAATATCGCCAACGCGATTACGACTAACCATCCAGAAGTAAAATTGATCGTATTATTGATCGATGAACGTCCGGAAGAAGTAACTGATATGCAACGAACGGTAAAAGGCGAAGTTGTTTCATCAACATTCGATGAACCACCTACTCGTCACGTTCAAGTTGCTGACATGGTTCTTGAAAAAGCAAAACGGTTAGTTGAGCACAAGCATGACGTAGTTATCTTGTTAGACTCTATTACTCGTCTAGCTCGCGCGTACAATACGGTTGTTCCACCATCGGGAAAAATCTTATCGGGCGGTGTGGATTCAAATGCGCTTCATAAACCAAAACGTTTCTTCGGTGCCGCTAGAAATATTGAGGAAGGCGGATCGTTAACTATCATCGCTACTGCGCTTGTAGATACAGGTTCAAGAATGGATGAGGTTATTTTCGAAGAATTTAAAGGAACTGGTAACTCAGAGATCCATCTTGATCGTAAGCTTATGGAAAAACGTATTTTCCCATGTATGGACATCAACAAATCAGGTACTCGTAAAGAGGACTTACTCGTTGAACAGAAAGATTTACAGCGTCTATGGATCTTGAGAAAGGTTCTTGCGCCAATGAATCCGGTCGATGCAATGGAATTCTTGTTAGACAAAGTATCTGCTACAAAATCAAATGCAGCGTTCTTAACAAGCATGAGCGGCGGCTAACTCTCGCGGCGTGGATGAACCACGCCTCCGCGGACTAGGCGTCCCCGCACTCTCCTAGTCGCCTCGGCTGACACCCCTTATTCACCGCTCGGTGTGGGCTGGTGGTACTCGATGTGAAAAAAGAGCATGCCTTTGGCTGCTCTTTTTTATTTTAGGGTACTGGTTAGGATTTCTATAATTTTCTCTAAGCCGGTTTTATCCGATTTAGAAAAACGATTTAATTTTGGTGAGTCTAAATCAAAGACGCCTATTAGGTTTCCCGTTTTGTCTACGATTGGTAGTACGATTTCGGATTTCGACGCTGAATCGCAGGCGATGTGACCTGGAAATTTGTCGACATCTTCGACGATCAC
>DDTZ01000206.1:0-3693 GCA_002344565.1 Bdellovibrionaceae bacterium UBA2351
TGACTCATCCCTGGAGTCTGCTCGGACTGAACCCCAAAGATCTTACACGATGGCTTTAGCGTTTTAATAGCTACGCCAATACCGCTAATTAGACCACCACCACCAATAGGAACAATTACGCTATCGACATCTTGCAATTGAGTTAGAATTTCTAAACCGATAGTCCCCTGACCTGCGATGATATGCGAATCTTGATAAGGGTGAACAAAGGTATAACCTTCTTTTTTCTCTAACTCTTTAGCGTACTCAAACGCATCATCATAGATTTCGCCTTTTAAGATAATTTCGCCACCATAACTACGAGTTGCCGAAATTTTATTAAGAGGCGCCGTCTCGGGCATTACGATTACAGACCGTACGCCGGCTAGCTTGGAACTTAAGGCCACTCCCTGCGCGTGATTTCCCGCAGAGCTAGCAACCACTCCCCGCGCTTTTTCTTCGGCGGAAAGATTCATTATCTTATTATAGGCTCCTCTAATTTTAAAGGAGCCTGTTCTTTGCGTATTTTCTGATTTCAAGTAGACATTACGACCATAGAGTTCGCTGGCCGATAAAGATAAATCCAAATCTGTATGCTTGATCACGGGCTTTAACAGCCCGTGTGCTTTTTGAATATCCGAAATGTCTACTTTAAGTGAACTCATAAATAACTTTCAAATTAGAACTTGTACGCAAAACCTGTGTGAATACCAGTTGAGTTAGCTTCGTATGTTCCCGCTGGCGAATACAAAGGCTGAACTGAATCATCGCTATCACCTTTAACTGTAGTCATGTCGAACGCGATGTTGAAATCTAAAGTTGAATCGCCAACTTTAAATTCTTGGCCTGTACCTAGAGTGTACGTTGCCGCAGCACCTGGAGGTGTAAACGATGCACGTGCGTATTTTTTATCAGACACATCGGATGTGTGGATGTAACCGAAACGCACTGGCCATGACATACCCGAATATTGCGCCGCCAATTTCACATTCAATTGATCTTTCCACTTTTGATCAATATCTGGAAGCGAAGATGATGTCGTACCAACAGTGATTGAACCATCTAAATCAACTTTTTCGATTTTAGAATACTGAGTGTGAACTAGTTCGCCGTATAGAGTCCAAGTGTCTGCTAATTTATGCTCAACACCTAAATTGATCGCCATTGGCAATACTGTATCAACCTTAACATCCGCTTCAGCAATCGTTAAGTTTGCAATCGCAGGACATGTAGCACCACCACCGCACACATTTGCAGTACCTGAAGCTTTAGCTGTTTTACTTACTTTTGATTCAGTTCGGATTACTAAACCAATTTTTGTATTTTCATTCATATCATATTGCATACCTAAACGAATACTGTCCAAGTTTGCAGACTTGATATCTTTGATATCAACGTTAGTGATACCGACAACGTTTGCGCCTGAACTTACGTAACCTACAGAGCTAAACGCGGCATCAGTCATTGTGTAACGTAGGCCTAAACCTAATCTCATAGCGTCACTTACTTTGTAGCCAACGCCTGCAGAGAATTCAGAAATAGTGATTTCAGAACCAACTTTTGCTTTGTAACTTCTTGGTGCGAAATCAACATCTTCGTACACCGCACGAGTTCCACCGACAGCGTAGTACCCTAAGCCGTATGACCAAGCATCATTCAACTTCATTGAGTACGTCACACCTGGAATTACAGTTGAAGACGTTTTAGAAGACTCTTGTTTATTTGCATTTGTGAATTGAGCTACAGTTGGGCCAGGAGACACAACGTTAGCCTTAGCCACGATAGGTCCTTTGAATTGAGCTGATGTATTTGAAAGATTCAAAGTGATATCTCCAAGTTCCGGAGAGTTCACTAACCCTGCTGGATTGTAGAAAATAGAATCAGATCCAGTTACACCCGCTGCCGCTGAACCAGCAACACCTGAATATTTACCACCCCAAAGAACTGATTTTTCGTAGCCAGAACCGAACGCTACTGCAGACACAAAAAATAGCACTAATGCTTTTTTCATCCGAACTCCTATGCATAAGTTTAATGTTGAAGAAGAAATAAATTTCCTCTTATTTAATTTACCTAAGCATTGATTCTTTAGAGTCGGAACTCAAGGAAAAAATCCTTGATACCCATAGTTTTCGCTAACACGGGGTATTTTTGTACAGATGTTTAATCCATTTCCCAAACACTCGAGAAACCAACGAGGGGAGGATAAAAGGCATGAGGCAATTTAGTTTTGAACTTCATTTTTTTTGCTTTAATTTGGGCAAATCCATACTCAACACGCTCATCGAAATAGATAAACGGACGCAATCGCTTGTGACAGACAGAACATTCAGTCACTAGATCACCAATGCACTCGTTCGTTTCATAACAATGATGACACCGACGAAAATGAATCTTTACGTTCATAGTTAACATCCTCAGTTGCTGAGGAGTCGCCATCGACTCCGTTAAGCACCAGCGGAGTCGCTACACACACTCCTCTAGTTTACGAGATAACACTGCAATCTGGAATCCGGCTTCTCAAAAAAGTGCGCAAACAAACGCCACCAAGGAGTCGTCTTAATATTTGATTTAACTAGGTTTTTTGAGATCTCCCTAAAGTCTATTTATGGGATTTTAACAAGTGACGAAAAAGAAACTGCACGCTACGCGTTATTATCTCAGTTTCCTACACCTGGCTGTTTTGAATTAGATCAACAAAGGACGCGACTTCTAAAGACGCTCCTCCGACTAAAAATCCACTAACATGGGGAATTTGGATTAACTCCTGCGCATTAGCTGCTTTTACTGAGCCACCGTACAAAATCGGAATTGTCGCAAGCCCAAGCTGAGTTAACGTTTTGCTAATATATGCATGGGTATCCTTAACCTGCTCCGGTGTTGCAATTTTGCCGGTTCCGATGGCCCAAACGGGCTCATAGGCCACAACCAAAGATTTTCCATTCGACGCAGTTATGTCTTTTAACCCTTCCGTTAATTGAGCTAACAAAACCGACTCTGTTTTTCCAGTTTCTCGCTCTTCTAATGTTTCCCCAATGCAATACATGGGCGCCAACTCGGATTTCAATGCGTGATGGATTTTTTTATTCAAAAGACTATTTGATTCCTGAAAATATTGGCGCCGCTCAGAATGTCCAATCAAAGCAAACTCGCCGTCCAATTCTTTAATCACTTTGGCTGAGTTTTCACCCGTGAATGCACCTTGAGATTCAGAATAAATATTTTGAGCACCGAATTTCACAGACGAACCCTTCAATGACTGGCTAGCGGCCTCTATTGAAATCGCCGATGGAAAAAACACTACCTGGAATTTTGGTCCTAATTGCGTGTATGATGATCTCTTTTTGAACTCTTCATTAAATGCATGAAAGAAACTACGCGTTTCAGCGGGGGATTTATTTAATTTCCAATTAGCTGCTATGATAATATTTTTCATCCCCACGCCTTTCTCTTTTATGAACGAACTTTAAATCTTAATACTTCTAACCCAGGCAACTTATCGCCCTGTAAATACTCAAGACTAGCACCACCACCAGTAGAGATATGAGTCATCTTGTCAGCAAAACCACTTTGCTCTGCAGCCGCGGCACTATCGCCGCCACCGATGATTTTAGTTCCCTTACTGTCGGCAATCACTTTAGCTAGATTAAATGTACCTTTTGAAAATTCAGGCGTTTCAAATACGCCCATTGGACCGTTCCAGAAAACAGTTCC
>DDTZ01000206.1:4067-7747 GCA_002344565.1 Bdellovibrionaceae bacterium UBA2351
TTCACCAAATTCTTTCTTAACAGAAGCTCCCGCCGTATCCGTAATACTTTTTGTCACTAAGTGATCGACTGGCAACAAAATCGTCTTATTGCGAGCATCGATACGAGCTAGTAATTCTTTAGCATATTTTACTTTATCGTCTTCCACGCGAGATTTACCAACAAAGTGCCCTTGTGCTTTTAAGAATGTATACGCCATAGCGCCACCGATAATGAAGGCATCTACAACATCCATTAATTTTTCAATAACACCGATCTTATCTGACACCTTAGCGCCGCCAAGAATAGCGACATAAGGACGTTTTGGATTTACCAATAATCCGTCTAACATTTGGATTTCTTTTTCGATCAAGAAACCGATACCGCGATTTGGAATCATCGCGGGCAATGCATGAATCGTCGCATGGGCCCGATGAGACGCACCAAACGCATCATTAATATAAATATCGGTGTACGACGCTAAACGAGTCGCAAATTCTTCCGAGTCTTCCGTTTCGCCAGCTTCAAATCGTACATTTTCTAAAAGAATAATTTGATCTTTATTTAGCGTGTGAAGCAGCTGTTTCACAGCTTTTGCATTAGGATCTTCAACTAACAACACCTCTTTATTTAGACGCTCAGTCATGGCTTTTGCTACTGGTTCTAAAGAAAACTCTTTATCTTTAGACGTTTTTGGACGTCCTAAGTGGGACGCCATAACTATCTTCGCTCCCTTTTCGATAAGGTAGTTAATTGTCGGTAACGTAGCATCAATGCGGGTGTAGTCTGTAATTTTACCCTTTTCCATAGGAACGTTTAAATCCAAACGCAAGAACACTACTTTATTTTCAACTTCAAAATCTCTTACTGTTTTAATGCCACGTAGGCCAGACTTTTGATCCGACACAATTAAATTCCTTTCTCGCCCATCATTTGCACGAAATCGACCATACGATTCGAGAAACCAGTCTCGTTATCATACCAAGATAAAACTTTACCCATGCGCGGATTGATAACCATAGTGCTCTTTAAATCTACGATGGAAGAGTATGGGTTACCGTTGAAATCGATAGACACTAATTCTTTAGATTCCGCATACAATACGCCTTTTAAAGCACCATTTGCCGCTGCTTTAACTGCTTCGTTAATTGCAGCTACAGACATATCTTTTTTAGAGGTGAACGTTAAATCTACCAAGCTTACATTTGGGGTTGGAACACGCACCGAAGTGCCGTCTAATTTACCTTTTAATTCAGGCAACACTAAACCGATAGCTTTTGCAGCGCCTGTCGAAGTCGGAATCATACTCATCGCTGCTGAACGTGCACGACGTAAATCCTTGTGATTTGCATCTAGGATCCTTTGATCGTTTGTGTACGAGTGAATTGTAGTCATCATCCCGTAGTCGATACCGAACGCTTCGTTTAAAACTTTTGCTAACGGAGCTAAACAGTTTGTTGTACATGATGCATTCGAAATAAATTTATGTTTTGTTGGATCGTATTGCTTTTCGTTAACGCCTAAAACAACCGTTAAATCTACACCGTCAGCAGGTGCCGAAATGAAAACTTTTTTCGCGCCCGATGTAACGTGTTTTTGGTAGTCTTCCGCATTCTTCATAGCACCTGTACACTCAAGAACTACGTCAACACCGGCATCCCCCCAAGGAATTTCCAAAGGATTACGGCTAGAGAAGTATTTAATTGTTTTACCATTTACAACTAGGTTTTTTCCATCAGTTCCAACCTGTGCGTTGAAACGACCATGAGTTGAGTCGAATTCTAATAAGTGCGCTGAACCCTCAACACTATCTAATGAATTAATCGCTACGATGTCTAGCTTTTCAAAACCAGCACGGAATAATACGCGACCAATACGACCAAAACCATTAATACCAACTCTTACTTTTTTAGACATCTACATCTCCTTTAAATTAAATTATTCAATATCCCAGCTTTCAGCTTGTAGGGTCTCGTAAAAGTAGTGACCGTACATTTTGAAATTTTTCATACCTTTAGGAATCACAGCGACTTCCGGGCGGAAGTACAACGGAATAACGGGAACGTTCTCAGTGTATTCCTTCATGATTTCATCGGTAATTTTCTTACGTTTTTTAAAATCGAATTCGTAATCATATTCTTCAGTTAACTTGTCGGTTCGTGGACTAGAGAAACCGTGATAGTTCTGGCCCGTCCACGAGTTTTTTTCAGATGGAATGTTTTTGCTATGAAGTACAGATTCGTGACCTAAGCCAGGGAAACTACTCCAAGAAAATACGGCCATATCAAAGTTACGTTTACGAAGAGTTTCTGAAAACAAGATGCGTGTTGGATCATTCTTCAACTGTAAATCTACACCGACATCTTTCCATTGAGATTGAAGAATTGCTTGCAAAGTTTCAATTTGCTTGATCCCAGCGGCCCCTACTAACTTGAATGTTAATTTCTGACCGTTCTTGTAACGGAAACCATCTGGTCCTAACTTCCAACCGGCCTCATCCAACATTTTACGAGCTAGCTTTTTATCGGTTTTGTATACCTTAACGATTTTAGAATCTGAAGTGTACAAAGAATCAATTGGTGACGTCATTGACGTTGCTACGGTTACTTTGCCTTCGAAGATCGATTTATTAATATCGTCTTTGTTCATCGCGTACGATAACGCCTGCCTTACTTTTAAATCGCTCAAGATAGGGTGACTAACATTTACATCAATGTGCGCGTATGTAATACCGTTTTGGAATTCAACTTTATATGGAAGGTTTTCTTCTTTGATTTTCTTTTCAAATGCCAAGGCTTGATCTAGAGACATACCGATGCGGCTGATCTTGTTGATATTCTTAGATCGTAAGTTTGCTTCTAATGTTCCTGCATTAGGAATGATACGAATAATGATTTTATTGATTTTTGGTTTTGAACCAAAAAAGTTAGGATTTGCGGTAAATATAACATGTGAACCTAATTTCACTTCAGAAATGACATAAGGACCATTCCAAAGACCTTTCTGAGTTGGGTCTTTTTGGTACAGAGTATTGCGATCATAGCCTTCTTTTTCTTTTCCCCACTTTTGGAAGATCGGGCCTTCTAAATGTTCAGGCAAAAGTAATGAGTGGCTATCAATATAGAAATTCCATTTAGCCACTTTGTATGTGATCGTACATTTTCCAGGAGTTTTATCATCCCAAGTAATCGATTCGATATTTTCATAACCATCTTTAGTTGGCAAAGATGTATTTGGACTTAAGCCCACTTCCCAAGTAAATTTTGCATCTTTGCAAGTAACTGGATGTCCGTCGCCCCACTTGATTCCATCAATGAATTCCCATGTAGCGACCAGTTTTTTCTTGCTACCGTCCGTAACGATTTTCATCGACTTATCTTTCAAATTCGGAATGCGTTTGAAAATGCTAGTTTTCCATTCGTTTTTCTCATCCATATAAACCCATGGGCGAGTCGCTAAATATAACATGTATTTTGAAGCACCGACCGATGCGATGATTGGATTTAAAGTTTCAAATTCAGTATTTGTACCGATTGATAACTCTTTCGCCCGCAATGCCTGTCCTGAAAACACAATCACTGATAAAAAACTTAGGATAACTTTATTTAATTTGAGCATGAGATTCTCCACTAAAAAGCTGTCAATTCAATAGTTTGGGGAACATTTTTTCCGCATTTTTGTTCGTTTGTAAACATAAATCTG
>DDTZ01000211.1 GCA_002344565.1 Bdellovibrionaceae bacterium UBA2351
TTTTAATAGCTTCTTTAGTAGATTAATGATTTTCATAACCACCCCTTCTTGAAATAACGTATAGCCAAAAACAACAGTGCATGTAAGACCTTCAAAATGGAGTTCAGTGTTTCCAATGTGGAAACATTAATGGTAAGTCTTATGCATGAGCTTGCTTATGCCTAATGTCGGCTTGGCCGACCTTGATTTGTTTTTTAGAGCTGCAAAATTGAAATCTCTGCGTGAGTGCGCGCGACAGTTGGACATGACTCCTGGGGCAGTTTCTAAAGTCATCAAGCGCTTGGAGCAAAAAGTAGGAAAGAGTTTACTAAGACGTTCGGTTTCTGGCATTCTTCTGACATCAGAAGGTAACGAGCTGATGGAGATCGCAGAAAAAGTTTTGAAACTCACGGCCCCTATGGCGCCGACGGCGAAGAAAAACCCGGGAAACAAAGTATGGGGCATTGGCTCGCTGAGTTTCATTAGTAGCAAATTGCTTCCACCTTTGCTAGAGACTCTATGTGATTCTAGATCGCGAACGCGTTTTCGTATTGTCGAAACTGGAAACAATCAATTGGTGGCTAATGGCTTGAATGGTGCATTTGAAATGGCTGTTCATATTGGTCCGCTCGAATGGACGCGCGTCTGGAGTTCCTACGAGATCGGAAAAATGCGCTGGGCCCTGTATGCCCGCAGAGACCACCCATTAACTAAAATGAAAACGGTAACAACGAGTGATGTTATCAAGTATCCATTTGTGATGCCGACTGGTTGGACCGCGCAGGGATTTGTCCGCGGGGATGATCAGTGTCCTATTCCGTGGGGTGTCCGTTATTCTGGTCATGAAACAACGACGGGGGAAACGGCGTTAGAAATTGTGGTGGCATCATCACATTTAGTATTTGTTCCCGTTATCTTGGCGCACAGAATGGAATCTGTCGGTCTAATTTCTGAAATCGAAGTGACTGATATGCCTGTTGTGGAAAAGAAAATATTTTTGTCTGTTCGGGATGATCTAGTGCCGTCGTCATTGCTTCAGGCGGTCACTAAGTTAATTAAGGAAAATCTAAGATAGGTTAATGCTCAGTTTCATAGGCTATTCCTGCATTTGGCATAGTTTAAATGGATTGATGACAGACGTCATTGATATCGAGTATCGTGTCGAGAATGGAATTTGGGAAAATCGAAGATTTAAATCGTATTGATAAAATGCAATGGGTACTTCCCCCAGAGGATCCGTTGACTCGTCCATTTTTAAACACTCAAGTGAATCCAGATACACATAAAACCAAATTCTATATCGGTGCACCGGCTTGGAATCACAAACAATGGATCGGCCGAATTTATCCCCCAAAAACACCACAGACAGAATTCCTGTTTCACTATTCACGAAATTTCAACTGCATCGAACTCAACACAACTCACTACCGTATTCCCACACCAGAAAACGTGAAGGCATGGGTAAACAAGGTTCCAGGCTCTTTTTTATTCCTTCCTAAAATTCCGCAGTCTATTTCCCATGATCAAGGTGGCTTGCGGGATACCGAGCTGTTGGGTAAATGGCTCACGGCGATTGATTTATTTGGATCAAACTTGGGGCCGTGTTTTTTGCAGCTGCCGTCTACGTTCAGTTATGCGTATAAACTAGAGTTATTCCAATTCTTGAAATCGTGGCCCGATACACATGAACTGACTTTGGAGCTTCGTCATCCAAGCTGGTTTAAAGATGGTCATGTGCTGGCTCCCTTAGTTGACTACCTACAGGGTCGTGATATCGGCTTAGTAATAACGGATGTGGCTGGGCGTCGCGATGTTCTGCATACGTCTATTAGCGCACCATTTTCGATGTTGCGGTTTATCGGGAATAGTTTGCATAGTAGTGATTTTGATCGTGCTAAGCTGTGGTCTAAGAAAATAAATACTTGGCAGTCGCAGGGATTGAAGCAGTTTTTCTTTATTGTTCATCAGCCAGAGGATATTAAGACTCCCGAAATGGCGGATTGGGTGATTGATGATTTAAATGCGGTCTGTGATGCTAGACTGGCTCCCTTAGCACGACCACTTGTTAGTATCCAAAGCCACTAGCGCGGTGGGATGAGTCGTATTGGCATGAATTAGGTCGCTATATTCAATCCATCAGAAAAAAATAGCGTTGAGTGAGCTCCTGTTCTACAATTAATTTACAATGCAATTACCGTCAAACTTAACGATTCAAGAATTTGATCAAAGCTTTCGTTTAAAGCCGGAATTATGGCGAGCCGCCGTCATAGAGTGCTGTGATAAACATGACCTTGCGAGCGAGGACCTGGTTGCTTTTAGTGAGGGGACTAACTTGGTTGCCTCGGTCAATGGGTCACATATCGTAAAAATATTTCCACCGTTTTTAAAACATCAGTGGGAAAGTGAACATCGCGTTTTAAACCACCTGAAGGGGAAATTGACGACTGCCATTCCTGAATTGCTCGCGGCTGGTAAACGGTCCGATGGTTGGCATTACGTCATCGTAACAAAGCTTGAAGGCACTACCTTTGAAGGTGTCTGGCATCAGTTTACTCTGTCAGAGAAAGAAAAAATACTCAGACAAGTGGGGCAGATTATGAAGTCTGTTCATCAGGTGGATGTTGGCGAGTTAAAATCGCTTAAGCCAGAATGGTCGGAGTTTTTAAAAATACAAAAAGAGAACGTTTTTGACCGGCATCGCAAATTGAAAATGCCCAATTGGTTTTTGAATGAACTTCCGCAATTTATAAACAGCTATCAAGAGCTCATTCCGAGTCATTTTCAACCAGTCATATTAACCGGTGAATATACGCCATTTAATTTGATGACCGATGTAATAAAAAACAGTGCCGTAATGGCAATGATTGATTTTGGCGATGCGATGATCGGTTACCCTGAGTACGACTTATTGGGACCAAGTCTATTTATGGCCGAAGGTAAATCAGAACTTGTTTATGCCTTGTTTGACGGCTACGGCTTGTCAGTAAAGCAGATCAACGAGGAATTTCGTCATCGGTTAATGGTTTTAGCGGTATTGCATCGATACAGTAATCTGCACGTTCAAATACGTATTCCCGATTGGGAAAATCGAGCATGTAATCTATTAGATCTAGAAAAACTTATCTGGCCCCTCTGAAACATTAATCTTTAATATGGGACTACGGACTCTATTTAGAGAACATCTATGTCTTGTGGACGTACTACATCGTCTCCAACAGCAAGCTAAAGGGCCAGTTGCTATCGTATTAGGTGGCATTCCGACATTGCGGCCACAATTCCAACCCAGCGCTTTGAGCTTGAGTAAGGAACTTCTTCAAATGTGTCCGGATTGTGAAACGTACTATATTCCGCCTTTGCATGAAATCCTTCATGCAGTACCCTTTGATGGTTGTCTAACTCATCAAGGGAGGATGTGCACACTAGAGGAATCGAGTCTCGATGAACTATACCTGGCAATGTCCGGGAGCGAATATTTGGTCGATCGTATTTTGAAATGGATTGATATGTCATCATATTTACCTCACTGGTGTTTTCATTTTACTGTGTTTGCTTTGTCGGCTTTTAACATTCGTGCTGTGTTTCTGAGTTTTTATTGTACCGGAAACGCCATTGTTTTCAGAACCGGCAAAGGCTTCATTTAAATTATCGCGTGCAAAAGCAGGCCTCATTGTTTTCTTAAGATCGGATTTTGAGAATTGACCAGTGCGCTTTAAACTTTTGTTTTGCTGAACATGTGGCATATTTCCCCCTTAATGTTGTTTATAGGTGTCGTGTTTGGGATGGGCTTTGCGACCAGATGACTCGTCTATTGCATTTTCCATAGCGCGGGTAGTACGTCGCATTTGTGTGACCACATCTACGTCTCCTTGCAAAAACTCCTCGGGTTCGTCTTCTAGGGATTCCATAGTATGGGAAATCGCACCCATATTTTCATCGAGTGCTGTTATGTCGTGTTCATTCGTCATATCCTGATCGGCCAGGATACCGGACTCATCGCCGCGATTAAACAGAGCTTCTTTATCGCTTGCCAGATTTTCGAGTTCTGGAGTGGGCTTAGGAGAGCCTTCTTCGTTTTCAATTGTATTTTGAGCATTCGGATTGGCCATAGAGCCCCCTGTGGTAACTACAGAGTGCTAAATCTATGCCTAAAACAAAAAAAGCGAGACTGTTTTTCAACAAATCTCGCTTTTGAATCAGAAAATAGAAATGTCTGAGTTAGAACAAATTGCTTGGGTATTCCCAGTAGTCATTTCCGCGTTCAGGGAAATCGTAGTCACCACGTGAATCCGATTCATTTTGAAATTCTTTTTCGTGCAGTTCAAAGTAACCTTTCGTGTTGTAGTCAGCTACCGAGTTATTGTCGCCGCCGCCGATTTTACCAGTGCAACGAGCGTGCTTGTTTTTAACTTGGCATAACTCGTAGAAAGATAATGAAATCCATTGGTTGAATTTGCAGTTGCCAGACGCTGAACAATCGTATTCTGCAGAACCGACTTCAAACACATGTAGGCCCCATTGTGCGATCATTTTTACGTAGGCTTTGTGTTGCACTCCGGATTTTTTAACTTTGTATTTTGGACTTGTGTAGATAACTTTGTGTTGCATAACGCCCACTTTAGTTACCTTTTGAAACTTAAAATTGTTCGCGGTCGCAACAGTAGCAACCAAAAGAAAGGCTGATGCTAGTTTAGTAATTGAATTCATTTTCACCTCAAAGGGTGTCTATAGCGAAAATGAAAATCCGAGGCTAGGTTTTAGAACCTACTTGAATTTTTTTCACATACATTGGATTTAAATGTGCATTATTCTTTCGGCGCTTCGATGCTTAACGGACGCGTTGTTTTTTCAATAGGTTCGATCACATCCATATCGTCATTGCCATCAATTGATTTCAGGTCTTTAAAACGGCGAGCAGACACCAAAACGCGTGTTTCATAACTAGCTACGGTTTTATTGTAGCTATCTACAGAGGAACTTAGTTGGTTGCCCAATTTTTCAAAGTGCCCACGCATGTCTAGTAAACGTTTATAAAGCTCTTTGCCTAATTGGCTGATGTGAGTCGCATTTTCCGTTAAAGCCGCTTGTTTCCAGCCATAAGAAACGGCCTTCAACAAAGCAATCAGAGTAGTAGGGGTAGCTAAAATTACCTTTTCAGTGACGCCTTCTTCAATAAGGAGCGGCGATACTTCTAAAGCGGAACTAAAGAAGCTCTCACCAGGCAGGAATAGGACCACAAATTCTGGAGACTCTTCGAATTGTTCCCAGTAGGATTTGCGGCTTAATTCCGTAATGCGTGTGCGAATATGGTTCGCATGCTGTAAAAGAAGTTCTTTTTTTAGTGTTTCATCTTCGGTTTGAGCAGCTTCGAGGTAGGCGTGAAGCACGGCTTTAGAATCGACGATGATCGATTTTTTGCCAGGTAGGCGAACGGTCATGTCGGGACGCAGTTTGCCTTCTTCGGTGTCGACGGATTCTTGTTGGACAAAGTCACAATGTTCTAACATACCGGCAATTTCCACCACGCGCTTGAGTTGTAGTTCACCCCAACGCCCGCGAACGTGCGGTGTGCGCAGGGCTTTTACTAGGTTCGCCGTTTCACTGCGTAGTTTTTCTTGAGATTCTTTAAGGAAGTTAAAATGCGAGAACAGGTTAGTGAAGGATTCAATTCGATTTCTTTCAAGCTCGCCAATTTTAGTCTCAAATTTAGCGAGAGTTTCATAGATTGGATTCACTGTTTCTTTGATTTCAGTGCGACGGTGATCCAATTCTTTTAAGTTTGTTTGGCTCAAGGCATCGAAGCTAGATTTTGCTAGGTTTAAAAATGAAGAGCTGTTTTGATTTAAAGAATCCAAAGATAAGCTTTTAAAGTTTTCCAAAAGTTTTTCTTTCGCGGATTCCACAAATGCGAGTTGCTCATTGAAATGCTTTTTTGTTTGTTCGATTTCCGTTTCTAATTTACTGCGGGCTTCGGTAAGGCCAATGATTTTGCTTTGTTGTTGAGTCAGTTCCGACTTTAGCTCAGAATTTTGTGAACGGAGTTCTTTGTTCTCGTTTTCCAGGACTTTAACTTGAGAATGAGACTCTTGGTAACCGAGTTGTGCCTTAAGATCGTTTTCCTTTTGAAGTTGCAGGACGCTATTTTTGTGATCAGCGATCGCTTTTCTCCAAAGATAGAGGAAAAAAAGTACAGAAACTGCCAATAAGCCAAGCAGAACCAGCAAAACAGAATCAAAAACGGACATAATCACCTCAGGGAGTGCGTTCAATATAGTCTATTTCATCCATTTTTTCGATAATTTAAAGATTTTTTTCTTTGTTAGGCATTAGGATTATAAAGCTTGACTTTAATTCCGCAGAAGCGCAAGGTGAGTACACATTTATCGC
>DDTZ01000208.1 GCA_002344565.1 Bdellovibrionaceae bacterium UBA2351
ACCAAGTGGCGCTAGGGCTGCATCATAGAATTTTCTGCTTTTAACTGGATCGCTGATCTGTATGCCTGTGTGGTCGATCATTATGAACTCCTTTTCAATTATGATTTTGGTAACGGTATAAATTCAGTTTCGCCGGGAACCATCGGGAACTGCTGCGTTTCCCAAAGTTTTTTAGTGGCTTCGATTTTTTCTTTTGAGCTCGATACTAGATTCCACCACATATAACGGGGAGTCGTGAATGGCTCGCCGCCAATGATGGAAAAATGTGTACCTTTTTTAATTTGCACTGATAACGGCTGATCTTTTTCAGCAACTAACATTTCGAATTTAGTAATTTCCTGGGAATCCATTTTCGCAGATCCTTCGACGATATAGATAGCTAATTCGAAATTTGGAATGTGCAAGTCGAACGTAAAATCATTTTTGGCAATACCATCGGCAAAAATCATCGGTGACGACGTTTGCACAGGTGATTGTAAACCAAATGCTTGGCCCGCTACCAGCGACAGCATGCAGTCGTTAGTTTCTAATTTAGGAATCTGATTTTTTTCGTAGTGCTGAAAACTTGGGTCGCAGTCTTCCAGATGATCGGGAAGCGCTATCCAAAATTGTAGACCATGCAGAGGGCGAGCTTTACCGCGTTCACTTTCATGAGCGCGCTCAGAATGGGAAATACCTTTGCCTGCCGTCATCCAATTAACTTCGCCTGGTGTAATTTCGGCGGTCACGCCAATGCTATCACGATGAACGATACGTCCCTCGTATAAATAGGTCAGTGTCGATAAACCAATATGTGGGTGAGGCCGAACATCCGTATTTTGATCAGGCTCAGTCGTGAGTGGGCCCATGTGATCAAGAAACGTAAATGGTCCAACCATGCGTTTTGTACGATCAGGAAGGATACGGTGAATGAATAGTCCTCCACCCAAATTATGTTCTTTGCCGTGTAAATGAATCATAGAGCCATCCTTGTCAGCGTCGGTGCTGTTATTTTTGAATGGGGATTGTAAAAAGTAAATCATTTAATGGTCTAAATGGTGTGTTTTGCAGAACGAAATTATTCAATATTTATCACTTTTATTTGGAATGCCATTCCTTTATACATTCGTAGTCAGAGCGGAGTCCTTATGAGTCAATGTCGATTTAATCCCTATCATTTTAAAAACGGAAAGCAGGCGTTAAACAGAATCGTCGTTCCACCTATGGCCTCGAAAACGGCGGATGAAAACGGTTTCGTAACGGACATCAGTCGTCAGCACTATCAGCGTCTGGCTGAAGCTAACGCGGGAATCGTGTTTGTTGAATATAGCTTTATTCATAAATCAGGTAAGGGCGAAGCCAATCAAATGGGTGCGGACGATGACCAGCAAATTTTGGGACTTGCGGCTCTAGCTAGTATTATTCAATCTAAAGGCAGTTTAGCCGGACTTCAATTAGTACATGTTGGCGGAAAAACGACGACAGAAATTACGGGAACAGATTTGATGGGGCCAAGTGCTATCGTAGTGCCCGTAAAAGATCGTCCACTAGAAACACCAGTGGCGATGACGGTCGAGCACATTCAGCAGTGGATTCATTGGTTCGTTCAAGCAGCCCATCGCGCGCAGAAGGCCGGTTTTGATTTTGTTGAACTGCACGCGGCCCATGGTTATGGAATTAATCAATGGCTGTCTCCGATTACAAATCAACGCCAAGATGATTACGGTTTAAATATTCAAGGCCGTAGTCGTTTACTTTTTGATATCGTAAAACAGATTAAATTAGAATTACCAAATCTGTTAATTTCCGTTCGTCTACCAGCGCAGGATCATAGTGAGGGCGGGTTAGAAGTACATGAAATGTCATGGGTGGTAAAGCAGCTTGAAAATCTGGGCGTGGACTTAATTGACGTATCCTCCGGTATCGGCGGCTGGCGCAGACAAGATGGGCGCAGTACGGAAGGTTATTTAGTCAGTGATGCAGCCGTTTTAAAACAAAGTATTTCGTTGCCCGTAATTGGTGTTGGTGGAATCGAAACGGGAACGTTTATCGATCAGATCATTTGCCAAAAGAAAGTAGATTTTGCAGCCGTAGGCCGCGCTATCTTAAAAGGCCCAAGTGAATGGGCCCAAGCTCACATGTCATGTTAGTGGTTTCTTGAATCGAACTTCAAAGCCTTGATCAGTTGCCAAGATCAAGGCCAGTCTTGGATTTAAAGACGCATGATGAAATCCAATCGGTGCTCCTATTCCAAAATCCATTTCATTTATCGGAAACTGTGAAAAGTTACTGACCAGTAAGCCAGGACATCCTACCTCTTCAAAAATTTTAACTCCGTAGCGTTGCCTTAAATCATAAAGACTTTGTAACGATTCGGAAACGCTGTGTTCGTCGATGCTGTTTATGCTTTCACGAATACGTTTAGCAATGTCAATGATAGGTAGACGGCTAATTTCATCGGGATCAAATTCTGTCACGGCATCGCGAACGGCGTTGCCAAAATAGGTGTTCGGCAAACCATATATCTTGCGGTAGTCGACGGGGCAGCGAACAATGAACATTCCGTTATGAAGGGGAATGTTGCGGTGATATTTTTTTGCGAGTGAAGCCATGATAATATCGTTGCTCGTGACTTTGTGGTGACTGCGAAGCTTTTTAATTTCGGTTTTCGAGAAATAGGAGAACTCGAGACTCACTTTTTCTGGCGGAGGTGGCCGCGGTACGCAGTAACCTGTGTTTTTGAATAAATCAGTTTCTAAATCACTGGCAAATTGAGTTTTTGATTTAAGCAGTTCGCGAGTGTTAATCGGAATGGTTTGCGGACTTTGATTTTTTGCAATCTCGCAGAAGATTTTCATGAATTGAAAAAAACTGGTACCATCGCCCAGCATATGTGAAAAACTAAAACCTATTAAAGTTCTCGTCGGCGTTTGTGTAACTAGTACTTTTAGTAGGGGCTCGTTCTCTTGATTTCTAATTGATGACAAGAAGGTATCGGCATTGGGCGTACTTCGTGTTTCCGGCTCGTCCTGAATTGTTGTATGTTCAACCACTATTGGGTGGCCAGGTTGTAAAACGATTTCTGTGTCGGATTTAACAACCAGTCTGCTAGAAATGGCAGGTACATACTGAGCCGTCTTTTCTAAGATAGTGTGCACGCGCTTAGGGGAAATGTGCCCAAGGTATTCAAAGACGAATTGTATAGTATAGAGTTGTCGCCGGTAAAAATAATAGTCCATCGGTGAAAGTGAAATGTTCATTGTATGTTTCCTAATTTTAAAATTTCAAAAGCTTCAGCGAAATGCCCTGTTTGAGTCATGGCGCCGCGATAGGCGGCAAGACCACGTATCGCTGATAGATAATTTATTTCATGTATTTGGCTTTTATGAAATCGAAGCGCTTCTATTTTTTTCTCGATAGAGTCAGTGATGTCGTACGCTATTCCGATTTCATTGATGGGGTTCCAAACTTCATAGCCAAAAATAGTCTTAACTCTGAACGGAGACCCGCTGGCTTGTGGGTACCATGGTCCCTGTGCGGCCTGGACAGCCGCCATCGTGAGCGCGTGCACGTGTGTATGATCGGGAAAGCGATCTGATTTGGCGTGCGTAAAAACAATGTCCGGTTTGATATCGCGAATAATCGATATCAAACGAATTTTAGTATCTTTGGAAAATGAAGTCAGGCCATCCGGTTCACGCAGGAAAATAATTTCGCTTGCGCCTAAGTAGCGACCGGATGATAGGGCTTCATCTTCGCGAATGTTTTGAATGTGCTCTTTGGGAAGATCCTTCATGCCTTCTTCGCCCGATGTCGCAATGATAAATGTCAGCTGATAACCATTGTCGTGAAGACGTGCGAGCGTACCGCCACAGCCGATTTCGATGTCATCTGGATGAGTCCCAATGGCTAAGATTCGTTTGCTCATACTATATTTCTTTCAACCACGCGCGCGATCGTTTCCGAGGCATGCAGAGGCATTCCATTTTCACCTAATAACTCGTGAGTGAAATTTGAGTTACATAATGCTTGTTTGATGGACCGTCGGGTAAATTCAACATCGTGGCCAATCAATTGAACGAGGCCGCTATCTAAGCCATCACGACGTTCTGTTTCCGCGCGAGCCAGTAAAACGCGTTTTCCAAAATAGACGGACTCTTCTTGAACGCCACCAGAATCCGTGACTACTAAATTTGATTTCATTAATAATGAAATAAATTCTGCATAAGGAAGCGGGTCTAGAAGTTTGATATTTTCATGACCGCCCAAGATACTGCGAAATGCATTTTGCACATTGGGATTTGGGTGAATAGGGCAGATAAACATTACATCGGGGCGCTCTATAGCTACGTGTTTCAATCCCGTCAGTGTCTGCTGCATGGCCTGGTTAGCTTCGCGACGATGAAGTGTGACGACTACAGTGGGTCGAGTGCCGATGTCTGGAATGTGATCGGCATTTCTGTTTTTTGTTTTAATGATATGGATTGCATCGTGAACGGTTGAGCCCGTGACCGTAATTTTGTGATCCTGAATTCCGTCATTGATCAGATTAATTTTTTCCAGTTCGGTGGGCGCAAAATGATGATGTGCCATCGGGGCCACGGATTGACGGTTGAATTCTTCGGGAAACGGTGAATTCAGATGATAGCTTCTGAGGCCCGCCTCCACGTGAAAAAATGGTATTTGCTGATAGAAGCTGGAAAGGGCGGTTGCGAAGCAGGTTGTTGTATCGCCATGGGCAAGTACCAAATCCGGTCGATGATGCTTGAAGTGATTTTCTAATTTAACAAGTAGCCGCGCCGTTAATTTGGACAGTGATTGTCCCGGTCGCATGACATTTAAATCGATTGATGGCTCTAAATTAAATGCGCTCAGGGCTTGGCCAAAGTAATTCTCGGTGCTGACCAGTCGAGATAAGCTGTACGGAATCTCCGAAGCGATCTTTAAGTGCTAAATATACCGGAGCCATTTTAATCGCTTCCGGGCGTGTTCCTATAATAATTGAAATATTTTTCATGTGTCCTCCTCAAGACAGGCTGTTTTTGCCTCAGATTTATATTGAAAAAAAGCGACAAATAGATGATATTATGTGAGTAATGGAAACAGATCGTTTAAAGTACTTTTGCCTGATTGTAGATACGGGAAGTTTGACGAAAGCTGCGGAGGTATTAGGGGTATCTCATAGCGGCTTATCGAAAGCGATGGGCGTACTGCAAGATGAATTGGGTTTTAAGGTTTTCACTCCAAAAGGACGTGGCCTTGAACTCACGGATAAAGGCCGAGAACTTTATGAAAATAGCCGCAAAATTCTAGAAATGGTTGGCGCCCTCAAGCAAGAGAGGGGTTTGCTGGCGCCAACCATTAAAATAGCATTACCGGAATCATTAGCCATTGCCGCGGCGGAATCGATATCTGCTGAAATGAGAGAAGGCGTAACAATAGACGATTTGGATTCGGGCGAAATTGAATCCCGTATTTTAAGTCGACATATAGATTTTGGATTTACCTTTGTTCCATTTCCTGACAAAAACCTAGATCATTTAAAAATAGGATCGGTAACCTTAGCATCGTTCGCTCAAGGACAGGTATTTAAAGGAAAAGATCCCGATTCTATTTCCTACGTTATTCCGTCGTCAGAATTGAAAGAAAATCCGTTGAGTTTGAAAATTCTTGACGGATGGAATACAAATTTAAATCGACAGACACCATTTCGTGCTAACAGTCTGTCGATTGCTTTGAAAATGGTTCAAGCTGGTCAGTGTGCCATCTATGCGCCAAAGTTTGTAATCCATCAGGTGAACGCGCGTCTTCAAAAAGACTTTCAGATGTACGAGCTGGATTTGCCACCGTCACGAAAAAACAAAGAACGCAGTCAGCGCGATGTTTTTTTAGTGAAGCGCACCAATGATGATGAATCCAAACTTATGAAGAGAGTCGTAAAAGTCATTCGAAATGTCTGCAAGGACTAAAGGAGCCCGCGATGGATGCTGTTTCTCAGTCTATTTCCTATTTAGAATCGGAAGCGACTCAAAAGGCGTTTTCTTTAGATGGTTACTGGCCCAAGTGGGATGGTCCGTGGTGGCATATGCTTTTGCTGCATGAAATGGAGTTAACACACATGATTCCAAAAACGGCAGTGACGGCATTTGTGGGTGCGCTTCACAGAATACCTCTTAAAATATTCCCCATTTACCCATCGGATATGCCGCCAGGAACAGATCCATTTCGAGGAAGTCCTTGCCACTGTCAAATAGGAACTGTTTATCAAGTGCTGGCGAAATACGGAGTGAATGTCGATAGCGAGCTACCTTGGATGCGCGCATGGATGCTAAATTATCAAATGGCTGACGGTGGTTATACCTGCGACAACGATGCCTATCTTGTAAAAGAAGAAATACCCAGTTCAATGGTAGGTTTGATTTCTATATTCGAGGCGCTTTTGCAATATAGTCCGCGTGGTTGGACAGCGGACGAGCGTCGCGTGCTTGATAAGGGCGCGCAGTTTCTGATAGATAGAAAACTAACATTAGGTTCTGCGACCGAGTACAACAAGAACGAACGCGAGAGCGCAAAGACGTGGGCAGACCTAGCATTCCCAAGATTCTATTACTACGATATTTTACGTGGCTTGAATGCACTTACATTGTGGGCTGAAAAAACGCAGACACCACTGCCTAAGTCATCGATCGTTGATGCGCTGAGTGTGATGAAAAATAAATTCCCAGATAATAACGTAAAGCCTGGCCGCAAACCCTTCGAAAATAAAAATACACTCTATACAGATGACGACGACAAATGGGCCGGTCGCCGTCCTTCGAAAAGCCATCCGTTACTAGAGGAAGTTAGTGAGATTGGTAAGACATCGTCTTATTTATCTAAGCAATGGATTAATGTTCAACAACGGGTCAGTAATTTAAAATTTATTTAATTATTCGGAAGGTTAAATTTATTCGCGCTGCCGTCGCCGTTTTAACTTTTGGAATACTATGTGACCAGAAATGTTGGGTAGGGCCTTGCATAAGGAGCAGACTACCGTTTTCCAATGTTACAGATTCCTTTAGCCCAGCATCCTTATAATATTTAAAGTGAAAACGCCGAGTGGCGCCAAAGCTGACAGATGCAATAACAGGATTAAGCCCGAGTTCTTTTTCATTATCGCGATGCCATCCGACGCTATCATTTTCATCACGATAGTAGTTTAATAGGACGCTATTGAAATTTACGTTGGCAGCTTGACCTACGCGGCGTTTGATTTCTAAAAGTGGTGATATCCACGGCAATGGTTCCATCGAGATGCCAGAATAGCGAATTATTTTTTGATCGTCGCCATACCATGCGGTCAGGCGTGGCTGCATAACTTTCTTCCCAAAAATCGTGATCGGTTCATGTTTCCACTTTATTTCAGAATGTAAGTGCTGAAATAGTTCCCGGCTTTCCGTTTCTGAGAAGAACCGTGGTTGATAATATACGTCTCCGTCCTTAGGCAAAAGATTAATCATAGTGACCCGTTTTGCTCCAAACGCAATAATTTTTCCTTAATTTCCAATCCGCCAGCGTAGCCGCCAAGAGTTCCATCGGCCGCAATAACTCGGTGACAAGGTACAATCAAACTGATCGGGTTGCGCCCATTGGCAGTACCTACGGCACGTACCGCTTTATCATTTTTAATTTTTTTAGCAATATCGCTGTAAGAAAATGTTTTACCATACGGAATTTTACTGAGTTCATGCCAAACGCGTTTCTGAAACTCTGTGCCAGCTATATCTAACGGTAAATTGAATACTTTACGTTGACCGTAAAGATACTGTTCTATTTGTTTTTGTGTTTCGTTTAGAATTTCGATCGCTTTCCCGCGCATTTTAGGATTGGCGTATTCGATTTTTTTTTCCTTCCAGAACACGCCATGGAGGCCATTCTCCGAGGCTACCAAATATATAGGACCAATTTCACTTTGAAACTTAACTTGAAGGGGTGACATTGGAATCTCCTTTTTTCTTATTTTTAACTAGTGTGTGTGAATAGTTTCGCCAGAATAGAGCGGCGACGTAACCGCGCCACGGACTCATTTGCTGGACTACATGTTTTGGATGTAAATCTAAGGCACGCGCTAAAATTAGGTCTGTCTCTGGAAACGTATCAGTGTGGCGTAGAACTTTTAATGCCATATAGTTCGCTGTCCAGGGTCCAATGCCTTTAATTGACATAACGGTCTTTAAAAACTCATCTACATCCTGACTAGCATTTAAAGAAATTTTTCCCTCAGCGACTGCCTGGGAAAATAACTTTAATGTTTCTTTCCGAATACGTGTTGTTTTTAATTTCTCAAGATTGGCTTGAGCTAAAACGTTAGGTGATGGGAACAGCTTTATTTTTTTTCCATTTACGACGTAGTCTGTTTCTTCACCTAAAAGATCAATCAAATTCGAAAGCAACGATTGCCCTTGCTCGACACTGACCAACTGCCCGAGGATTGAACTAATCGAAATCTCAAAGGGATCCCAACCGGAAGGTAAACGAATACCTGGATATTTAAGAAGTATTTTTTTTATCTGTGAGTTTGTTTCCAGTTGATTGGCTACAACAACAGGGTCCGAGTTTAAATCAAATAAATGACGAACCTTAGAAATAATAGAGTGAATCACCGTAGTGTCGGGAAAATCGATATGAACAATTAAACATGAGTGCTCGGGATCATTTTCAATGGCGATTTTTCCAATTTTGCCATCCATAGAAATGATTCGATTCATTTTGCCTTTTTCAAACCATTCCAAATTGCCAATTTTATGGCGTTTATAATTTGCAATTAAACCATCGAAATCAAATGGCGGGCGATAAGAGATGGATACTTTTAAGCCTTCGCTGGCACCAATTTTATTTCGACGGATGAGTCGAGGTGTTTTTTTAAAGCGCTCTTTGAAGGCATCATTAAACCGACGAATGGAGCTAAATCCCGAGGCAAACGCAACGTGCGTAATTGGTAAAGATGTCTCAATAACCAATTTACGGGCTAGGTTTAAACGATTTTCAAACGATATCTGTTTTGGAGTTTTGCCGATTTCTTCCTGAAACAAACGGCGTAAATGCCGAGCAGATACCCCAAATAATGAAGCGAATTTGTCCTCGTCGAATTCTAAAGACTCCTGAGCATGTAATACTTTGATCGCGCGTTGAATAACCGCCGATTTGCCAATCCAAGCTGGTGAGTGCGGTGCACTTTCCGGGCGACAACGCAGACATGGACGATACCCCGCGCGTTCGGCTTCGTAGTGTGTAGAAAAAAGCTCTACGTTTTCTTTTTTAGGCTTGGCCGGGCAAATCGGACGACAATAGATACCAGTGGTTTTAACACCGACAAAAAATTTGCCATCAAATCGATGATCGCGAGCCAGTAGGGCTTGATAATAGATATCCCTTTGTTTCATAGATTTAACATAGCCGAAAAAAGCATAAAATACTGGCTGTTTTCGGACATTATCATTTGCGTTAATAATCTTTCGTGTAGGCACTTAATAGTTCCCAGGTGCGGTGTCATTAGTTAGTATACATCTGTGATCAAGGAGATAATTATGACCGCAGGAAAAAATGAAGCTAAGTGATCGCAGAGACCTGCGCAGTCTGTTTTTTATTGTAATTCATTTCTGTTTGCTGATTTTTGGAATGATGACTCCGCCAGGATGGCAAACTGCTTTGTTAATTCCGAGTTTAATATTTTCCACTTATATTTGCTTAAATATAAATCATAATCAAATGCATCTGGGAATGTTTGAGGGTGCGACGGCGAATATAGTTTTGAATGTTGTTCTGTCGATTGCCACGGGTGTACCGGTGACAACGATTTATGTACCTCATTTGATTAATCATCATCCAAACCCCAACAACGAAAAGGATTGGATGGGCGCACACGTGGTTGGTAATCGCACAGGCCTATGGCGCATTCTCTACTATACCTTTAAGGCCCAAGTCGTTCAGATGAAGTTGCGACCTCGATCTTTTTTTGCCGGATTACCAGATGAGCGTAGAACCTCACTCGTATGTGAAATATTTGGACTATTCATTTTTGCCCTAGTTGGTATGCTTTGGAATCCAGTTGCATTTGTAGTTCACGCCATGGTGCCTTGGATGTTGGGCTCTAATATTTTGGTATTCATTAACTTCTTTTTGCATGATGGTTGTGATCCAAACTCTGAAAATCGGCATTCAAAAACATTTACGTCTAATGTTTTAAATTTCTTTTTATTAAACGGTGGTTACCATATGGCCCATCACGAACGTCCTCGTATGCACTGGGCTGATTTGCCTACTTACCACGCTCGATTTGTGCGTTTACAATCAGGTATGCAGCATGAACATTCTTCGATGGTTCGCCACTTTATTAAATTATATTTTTAACTTTAGGCAGGATGACCTGTAGGGACAGAAACCCGATTGCTGATGATATACATCGAAACGGTAGTCACGACTGTGGTTCCGACCATAATATAGCCAAGAGTATCGAAATGTTCTAAAAATCCTTCGGCGCCTTCGACAACAATTAATCCCGCTACGAGGGATGCAACCCCGCCTGCTAATTGTTGAAGTGATGAACTCACGGCCATAAAGGCGCCGCGATTTTCGGGAGTTGGAATTGCTGACATCAAAGCCTGAGATGGGATCATCCTAGAAAAAATACCGAGGAACATTACTGTGTTGACCACGACTACTGCATATAATGGAGTTATACCCAAATTTGTGTAGATAACTACCATTACGGCACTCACCGCAGAACCAAATACAAATACTTTGAATTTTCCAAACACATCGGCAGCCTTACCAACTAAAGGTCCAATAAAAATAGAAGCTAATCCAGTGAACAAATAAATCGAAGGTAAACTTTCAATATGAATTCCAAGATTGTGTACCGTAAACGCGCTACCGAATGGCATTAGCATGTAGCCACCTAAACTAAGCAGTCCTGTTGTTAAAAATGGCAGGATATAGTCGGTATTTTTTAGCGTAGTAAATAAATGATGAAATGCATTTCTATCCGGTTTAGCCGCTAGATGGGTATTTACTGGTTTCAGATATATGACAATAATGCCGCCAACAAATGTGCTCACGGCAACGATCATCAGGAATGGCGAGTGCCATCCCCAATGATTTGAAAAAAACAAACCAGCTGGAATTCCAAGAATTTGACTGGCCGCAAATGCCGTTTGCAAAAATCCCATCACGCGACCGCGCATTTGAAACGGAAATAAATCGGTAGCAATTGCCATAACGATAGATCCAATAACGCCGCCAAAAATTCCCGTGATGATTCGGGCACCAAGTAAGAAATAATAATTTGGAGCTAAACCGCAAAAAAGCGTTCCCAAAACAAAACCCGTATAAAAGAACAAAAGTAATTTTTTGCGATCATAGCGATCAGCAAATCCGGCAGCAAGGAATCCTGAAACGCCGGCGCTCAATGCGTACGCGGAGACAACTGTACCAAATTGCGCGGGCGAAATTTTTAATGCCGGCATCAAAATCGCACCCAATGGTGACATAATCATGAAGTCCAAAATTATTGTGAACTGTAGAAACGCTAAAATTGCGATTACAAATTTTTGATAGCCAGTGAATTTATCAGGATTAGTTGCCGACTGTTGCATTGAAACCTTCTTGAATGGAGAATTACATAGTTATATCATGCCTCGACTTTTACCTACAAAGCGTTTGTTGAGACACCTGCGAAAGACCAGAACCTGAGCCATTTATACCCCATTTTCCAAGGTAAAATTGCCTCTAGCAGCGCGAGTGTGGCCTTTTTTTCATTTTCATTGGGTATTCAATTGGTCCTGACCTTGCATTTCATGAAGTCATAACTTCTAAGAAAGGACGAACGATGTTGATATACGAAGCTTTAAAGAAAGATCATGAAAAGGTAAAATCATTGCTTAATCGGTTGCTTTTATTGAATGAAAAGTCAGAGCACAGTGAAGATCTTATTCAGCAAATTCGAGATGAATTAATTCCCCATGCACGTGCGGAAGAGGCTATTTTCTATAACTCGCTTAGATCTATCGATTCAGCAAAAGACTTAGTTATGCATGGTTACGGTGAGCATATGGAGGCCGAAGCACTGTTGAAACGCCTACAAATGAGTGACGCATTTAATGCCGATTGGAAAGAGACGGCAATTAAACTAAAAAACGCCTTGGAACACCACATTCGAGAAGAAGAGGACCGCATATTTAGTGTTGCTAAAGAAATTCTAACTGAAGAAGAAGCCGAGAAATTAGGTGATGCTTTTGAACAAATGAAGCCAGATATCAAAGAAGAAGGTTTCTTAGGCACAACCCTAGATTTGATTGGCAATTTAATGCCACCAAGATTTACGAAAGCATTTCGAAAAGATATCCCAACGGTAGGTGCCAATCGATAAGCTGATTTATGATTGTATCGTTATAGGAGGTGGGCCAGGGGGACTGGTGTCTGCCATCTATTTGAAAAGATTCCGTCGGCAAGTACGTATTGTAGCTAGAGATGAGTCTCGGGTTAAATATGTACCCGTCATTCGAAACTTGATAGGATACGCCGATGGGATCTCTGGAAGGAAATTACTACATCGTTTATATAAACAAGCCCACAACTATAAACGTCGATCAAAGGGCTTTATGTGGTCGGTGACTGCGCGAAATCTTTGGCGCAGAGTTCAGCAGCAGTTGGCCACGCAGCACGGGGGCCGCTACTCATATTCACAATCACCTAAACAGATAGTTAGGGAGCGTACCAACAGCGTGGACGTTCTTTTTCTAAAATACCATTCATCATGGTATCTAAACGACATTGAGTCGATGGATAGAAATACGGATCTTTTTCTACCGAGGTCACAGTTGTGGGATCATGTTGGTCGTAACTAGAGTTTGGATCGTCAGGATTCAATTTAAAAAAGGTACGTTCACTTTCTAGCGTTTGAAAGGCCCGCGTACAGAAGGCGTAAGATGTAACAGGCCTATTTTTACAGAGTGAGTCAGTGTAGTCACTGAGTGGTTTTACAGGGCCTGTGGGTGGTAGCCGTTTGAAAATGCGGGCAAGACAATATCGAAATGCAAAATAGTCGGCTTGGCCTTCTACTGATACATCGGTATCTTCAAACTCATAGTTTTTATAGGGGCCGCCACCAATACCGTGACCTAACTCGTGACAAAGAGTCGCTGCAACTCCATCGCGAGTCATTCCGGACATTCGCGCATAACCACCTAGCAAAAATAAATAATGAGTTAAAATTTTTGTATCTTTATCAAATAGTGATGAATATGCGGCACGAACTTCATCGAGTTTCCACCAAAAACCGATCATCGCAGGACTGGATGCGGGGTTAATTGAGATAGCTTGGTTTCTGCTTTTTAATTCGGAATCGTATTCGTCGTGGAAAGCTTGAGTAACGAGTCGAAAATCGGCCTCGGTAATTTGCGCATGGGTATATGAACTTGTAAAGAAGAGGGCATAGGTGAAAACTAAAACCAAAGTATTTTTGAGCATGCTTAGGTGTCTACTAACAAGTTCAAAGCCAGGTCAAGGAGTATGTTACAGAGCTGATTTTAAGTGCCAACAGAAAGATTCCGTCGGCAGGTGAAACAATAGACAGATATCCTATTTTCTTTTGTCGTCAGGAGCCCTTCTTTTAAGTCGTCTTTACATTTTGGGCATTGAATACCGATTAAGTTAAACTCATATACTTTGCTATATTGGCGAAATGCCATAACTATAGATGCAATTAGAAATATCGGGACTAATACAAAGTGAAATACGGGGACTAAAATCGAAACTAAAGCGATAGCGAAAACAACTCCAAACGTTTTCATAGCTTTCTTGAATCGTTCAGGCTGCGAAAGATGTGTTATGGGAATAGATACATCAAATTGGGTTCCGTCATCTAGTCTTATATACGCCATGCTTTTTCTTCTCATCAGTGTAGAGGCAAATCAAGTGAAACTTAAAAGTTAAGAATCTTGTCGTTCATCGAGCATTGAAGAACATTGAACTTTGCTTTGATAGGATCGCTTGTTTTTCGTTTCGTGTGCGGGCGAATTGGTGTTAGTATTTTGTGTTATGGGCCGTTTCATTTCCATACTATTTATTTTTCTGTGTTATAGTCTTTATAAAGCGGTTCAACTCGTTCCTAGTCAACCGTTCTTGATGATTTTCATCTGCTCAACGCTGTTTATGAGCGTGATCGGAGCGATGATGGCAAGTCGTAAATATCCATGGGCCTTTCACACTCCCTGGTTTAAAACTTTATCTTGGATCGGAACAAGTTATATTGGTTTCTGGGGAACATTTGCTATGATTTCTATTCCAATCGATCTTGTCGAGATGTTCTACGTACTTTTAAATGAGGGCCAAAGCTTTAGAAATCATATGCTTAGTTTAGCCATATTTGCAACTGCGCTTGGAATGGTGGTGATTGGTTATTTCACAGTTCTATTCGGACCTAAAGTCGTTGAGGTGGATATTGCAGACGCCCGTTTGCCAGAGAATCTGAAAAATTTTAGGATCGCACAGATTAGTGATTTGCATATCGGTCCAACGATTCAATCTAGGTATGTAAATCGAGTCGTAAAAAAAACAAATGAGATCAATCCAGATATCATTGTAATTACTGGTGACTTGGTGGACGCCCATACCGAGTCGATTAAAATACACTTGCAGCCCCTTGCGGACTTAAAGGCCAAGTATGGTGTATTCTACGTTACTGGTAATCACGAATACTATTGGGGAATACAAACACTCTTGCCTGAGCTTAAGAACGTTGGATTGAATATTCTAATGAACACAAATCATGTTCTTGAAGTCAATGGCTCAAAGATTTTACTCGCTGGTATTCCGGATCCGGCGGGAAGTCATGTCTCAGAAAATCACCGTCCGAATATTCAGAAAGCTCGGCACTCGCCGAGTAAGACTGATTACAATATCCTGTTAGCGCATAGACCGGACCCATATCGTTTTGCGGAAGATCAAGGATTCCATTTGCAGTTCTCTGGTCATACTCATGCCGGGCAGTTTTTTCCGTTTAGTTTGTTGATCCCGCTAGCACATAAGTACTATCGCGGCTTGAATCGTCACGGAAATTTGTGGTTATATGTAAATCCTGGAACAGGGTATTGGGGACCAGCAAATCGTTTTGGTGTTGCACCAGAAATTACTTTGGCGACATTGGTGGCACCAGTCATTAGGATTTAAAAAAAAGAACAGATGAAATTTAAATTGGTATTTTTTATTTTAATTGGATTGGCAAATACTGGATGCTTTTCTTTGCTGGTTAAGAAAGATAATTCAGCGGAGGAGGCCTATCGAGCCAGACTTCAGCAGCAGCAAGACGAAGCGGAAAAAAAATATAGTACGGCCAAACGCATTTACTTAGATAGTCCAAATTTAAAAGGCCTTAAAAAGGCAGTGGAGTTTTGCCAAACGATTCCCAGCCTCTTTGAGCAAAGAATGTGCTATGGAAACGTTTTTTACAAAACCCAAGATAAACATGTTTGCAAAGAATTTGTCGCTAATCATATGGCTCAGTACATTTGTTATGCTCAAGTTTTAAACGAAAAGAAAATATTGGCATCAGAAGCGAAAATATTTTGTCCAGATAAAGTTTGTCTGTCTGCGTATGCCTATCGACATTACGGTACCGAAGGTGCTCAGCCGGAACTTCTGTCGTATCGCGATGAGGCTCGAAAAATAGAAACCGAAGCGGGATATCGACGGCAGATTGAAATGCCTAGCTATCCGCCAAAAGGGTTTGAGTTTCATGAGGTGGTGCACGCCGAGGCGAGAACTAATCGGGCTTTCGGCTTAGGCTATGATTTAAACTTTAAATACGACGGTGATGAATTGCCTAGTCTTGGATTGGGTTATTATAATTTGGCCGAAAAAATATTTGCCTTCGACCTAGTGATATCAGCCGTGAAAAAGCCGGTGGCCGCAAGACTAGCTCTTGGCGCTGAATTTAAGGATAACTATGATACTCGTTATCACTTGTTATATGCGTTGGGATTGTCTGGTCAACTCGCCGGGGCCGCGCCTTTGCTAGAAATAAGTAGTGACTTTAAAAAAAATCATCAGTTAGTTTTAGGTTTCATGTTTTTGTTTCAACCGGCGAGATAGGCGATGGAAATGATTTTAAAGAAAGAACACTTTCGACAAATGCCTTGGAAGAATGGTCAGGGCGTGACTCAGGAAATAGATATTTTTCCCGGAGGTAGTGATTTTGCGAAAAGTGATTTTCACTGGCGTCTCAGTAGTGCGGAAATTAAAGCAGATAATATATTTTCTAGTTTCCCGGGATATGATCGTCATTTGATCGTCTTATCGGGTGATGGATTAAGGTTAAACCAGAATTTATTGTTGCCCCTGCAGGTGCACAGTTTTCGCGGGGAAGACGCTGTTCAATGCTCGCTGTTAGGCGGTAGCGTAGTTGATTTAGGAATTATTTATCGCCGTGATTTGTATACCTGTGAAATGAAAATCGTTACACTCGCTCACAGTGAGAAAATATTTTTTGGCGATGGTATTCACTATCTTAAGAGTTTAACGGAGCCCATCCGTGTAAACTCTGAATCTTTGAATACGGACGAAGTTTTAAAAATTGAAGGTAATGAAATTGCAGAGATTCAAGGGATCGGATACCCTATTCGAGTTTTAAAAATCTCTATCGTGATGAAGTAAAATTTTTCCCGCGTTTTAGATGAAGCGTGTATTGAGTACGACATTGATCGATGATCAGTTTCATAGTCGTTTGGAAAAACGGATCCCGTAATCCCGATTTAATATGCCATAACGTAACCATTTGATCTTGTGGACTTAGCTCGCAAAAATGGTTTTCATTATAGCAATCAACATGGGATTGAATGGCGATGTCAGCGACGTTATCACACGTGACATTCGGTTGTTTAGCCAAGTGATTTACTAAGCATGAACGGATTTTCGATAATACGTTTTGAGCGTGTTTGGTGTAGGTAGTCTCTTTATCAACGAACAAATGACAATAGCGATAACCGAAATTAGTGAGATAGTTCTTCGTATCGCAGCCAAGCTCAGCGTGTTTTTGGCAATAATAGGAACAGACTGTTGGGTCATCCGAGCATTGTGCCGAATAATTGGGGATACTAAAAAATAGTACCAACAAAGGCCACCACATCAGATGGCGGCCAAAAAAGTTAAGCACGGTTGTTCGGTTCAAGGTTTACCGTTCCACCCACGCGCGCCTCTTCAACAACGCGTACACGATCAACAGGGATATCTTTAGACGCTAAATACTTTCGAGTGGCATCTGGTAATGACTTCCACATTTTAAGTGCAACTAACACCGACATGATACCGAATGGAATCAAGAATGCCGGCCATGCATGCCAGCTTTCTGGTTTTTCAGAAAGGATGTTGCCCAGTACTAAAGATTGCAAACCTGTTCCTAAATAAACGAAACCATCAGTAATACCTGATGCTGTCGCCGTCATCTTACGACCACCGAAATCGGCTGCTGCCGTACCTGACATCAACGAGTGAACAGAGATAGACAATAAACCTAAAAGAACGGCGCAGGTACCAACGATTAGAGGCGACGTCAAAAGGCTAAAGTACATAGTTGTAGCAACAAGCGTAATCAAAATACCCGCAATAGCTACTGGAGGACCACGACGAGATTGGAATACTTTATCAGAGATATGGCCAGCAGCAAAACCGCCCGCGATACCAGTTAAGCAAAGGATTAAACCCCAGTTGTCATGGAAAAATTCAGCGCCGATTTGAGGGACGACTTTACCGAATTTAAAGTACCATTGCATAACACCGTTACGAATAACACCTGTAGTGAACTCGATAGCTGCAACCATCATGATGATTGGGTTCGAGAATACACGTTTAAGCATTTCAGTTTTGGTTAATTCGATGTGCATTTGGCCAGACGAGGCATCATGAGTATCGAAGTCTTCGTGTCCCGCTTGAGACGGCATGTCTTTTACTAAGATAGCATCCATGATGAACCAGAAGATAAGTAAAGCCGCTGGAATAAAGAAAATGAACCAAACAGAATCCACACCATTATTAACGGAACCTAATGTCGTGTGGAAAAGGTCTGACAAGAAACCAGGATTTTTTGGATTAGCACTCGCTGAATCGGCGATTTTAGAGTTCAAGTCGAAGGCGAAGTAAATACCTACAGAGATCAATGTTCCAAAGATTGCACCAAAGATGCCGCGCTCACGAACGTGGAACCAATAGGCTTTGTTCTTGATGATCGAAACAGCGCCATAGCTTTGGAAGAACATATTAACAGAGTACAGAATCGCTAAAGCAATCGTCATGTTCACTTCGAGTTGGCCATTTAAGAAAAGGTAAACCACGATCCCCATAGCGATGTTCGCGAGTGAAGCACCGCCGGTTGCGAGTAACATACCTTTTTTACTTCCCCATTTATCAACTAGGGGGCCATTTAGAAGAAAAGATAAACCGTAAGTGATAGTTCCGGCGGCGAAGATGGTGCCGAAGCTGGCGATTGTCATTTTAGAGCCTAAGGCGTTGCTGGCTACGTTTAGATTGTATCGAGCCATGTATAAGAAAGCGTAACTCATTCCAAGAGGGAACCAGTTTAGAAACCGTCTAACCATGAATGGTGATGCATGCATCATCGGGTTGTATCTGAAGTACAGGATAATCACCGCTAAAAGGGTTAACAGTACCGACGCTGCTGCCATGGTTGCTCCTTATCAATATCTAAGTATGAAGGTTGCTCGAGGGCGTTTCTAACCTAAAGGCTCCAGTATGTCCAGCATCCTAACAGAATCTTTACAGACCGGTTGGTCATTCCAGGAATAAAGGTAAAATTGAAAAAAATGCCGCTTAAACAGGCGTTTATTCTGACTGATTTTCCGCTATGGGTGCATATTTAATAAGTTTTGGAGTTTTCAGCGTAACTTTTAAACTTCTTCGGCACTTTTGAAAAAAATGGATAGGTTTTGTAGAAAGTTAGGGGTGGGCATGGTTTTCGATAACTCGATTGGCTAAAACAATGGATTTTTCTGTATTTCAGTACTAAACAACGGGCCTATGAGCGGAGAAAATGGAATGATTGAGCAAAGACTGACTGAAATGGAAACGCGATTTCTTTATCAAGAGGACACGATTGAGCAATTAAACCAGGTTGTCTGCGAACAGCAGGATCAAATTCAGCAATTAAAAACAACGCTTGAACTCGTAGCAAAAAATTTAAAGCATTTGTTAGAACACTCGAGCGATATTCGCCCTCATGAAAAACCGCCCCATTACTAGGCCTAATAACTCTAATTCTTGAATACAAAAGGTAAATACGTTACAGATTAGTTTGGTTCATTAACTTAACGAGTGAGGAAACATGACTAAATTTGTATTTCTATTGGCAATGGGTTTGATGATTGGTTGCACTAACGCGGCTAAGAAACAAACGACTGAAACTAAAGCGGGTCCAGCAACAGCTACAACTCCGGCTCCAGCGGCACCTGCGGCAACGGCTGACGTGGCTCCGGCAAAGGATGCTAAAAAAGCTAAAACGACAAAAGCGGCTACGACAACAACAGCAGCGGGCGACGTAACATGCACATCGGGCCAAGATGTTCGTAAATTATCAATCAAAGGCAAAGAGCAAGGTTGCGAGCTTGAATATACTAAAGCGGGACAGCCGTCTTCAGTAGCTAGCCAAATCGTTGGCCAAGCAAAATGCGAAGAAGTTTTAACTCGCATTCAAGACAAGTTAGTAGCTGCTGGCTATAAGTGCGAGTAGTTTTCTAGTGTTTTCATTGGGGGTGATGTTTTCTATATTGCCCTCAAAAATAAGCAGGCCGACGGTTTTTTAAAGTCTGAGTTGAAAAACTTCCCCGTACAAATAAATGACATTGGTATAGGTTCGTAAAATCTATAGAATGACCCCACGAAATTAATCACCAACTGAGGTCCCTATGTCTGTATATTCTTATATTTTCGGTATTTTACTTGTTGTTCAATCCACGATGGCTGCTGTTGAATGCACCAGCGCTGAGAAAAGTGTAGATGGAACATCGAAACATACAATTCGTTATTATAAACCGAATGAGCTTGGTCGTAATCAGTTTGCCAATGTTCAATTATTCGAAACGGCTAAAATGTCTAACAAAGAATACTTGCCGGTGACGTACACGTTATGTGTCGCTAAACCTAGTGGCTATGGTTCAATTATTCGCTGTGAGAGTGAGTACGGCTCCGATATTTATTTAATGATCGAAAACGTTCGTAAAACGGGTGCCTATCAAGACGGCCTCTTTAAGTTATTTAATTTAAGTTGCAAAGATATCTAAAAATATAAATCGAATGCGCGTGACTCGCGCATTTACCTAAATTTGCTTGATGTAGCTTTTGTAAACATATTTTTACAATCAAATTCATTTACATGGTTTTAAACGCGGTATGGGACTAGCAATAAGCAGTCTTGAAAAATGAATCGCGTCGGTAAACTGTCAAAAAAGTATACGAATTTGAGGTTGTGTATGAAGAAGCTTATTATTGCATCGATCAGTATTTTGAGTTTAATCGCTTGCCAAGACAAGAGCGATGATAAATTGGGTACGTTTGAAGACCGTGTCCCTGAAAAGTTAAACTTTACGGCTCCTGTTCAAGGTGAAATGCCATCTGATGCGCAAATCAATGAAATCAAAGCTACATTTTCAAATCAAAATAGAATGATGATTCCGCCTGGTGAGTTGATTGCGCCAAGCAGTGAAATGTCGGCCGATGAAATTAATAGAAAAGAAGCGGCTTTGCAAAAAGAAGATCCGAATTCTTATAAAATGTTAAAAGAAATTCAGGCCAATTGTAACGTGCCTAAAGCAGCGGTGAATTCAACGTTTCCGAAAGAAAGTGAAAACTACAAACCTAAAACAGGTGATGTTTTTACGGTAGAAGCTAAACAGAACATTACGGAAAAGACGGGTTCATGTCCCATGACATCTAAAGTGGACATGAGTGGTAAAATCGTTGTTGAAACGTATGAAGAAGGTCAAAACGTGGTTAAAAAAGCGGGCGCGTCTGCCGGCGGAAATGCAAAAGTAGAATACCTAATTAAAAAGCCTGAATACCAAAAACTATTGAATGCTCGCGGAATGATCGTCGATACAAATATTTCTGGTTTAGCATCGATCGTTGATACAAGCGCCAATAAAGCGTACGTAACCGGGAACATGACAGGTAGCTATATCACATTAGACAAACAAATTGATTATTCAACATCGATGGAATTAGTGACAAAAGGAACGTCGGAAACTAAACAACGCAATCAATTTATCGCCAAAGCTGAACTGAAATATCCAGGCTTTCGCGTATCGATCGTAGCTCACACGATTACTGAAAATGGAAAACAGTTGGTAAGCGAAGTGTACCTAAATGGAAACAAACTCAATACAAGCCAACAACAAAAAATCCTAAACCGCGAAGTCCCAGGCATCGGCGTCGTCGACAACAGCCCGATCTTAAACGCACTGAAATAGCAGAAGCGCCTGCTATTTCCCTCAGTGTGGCCTTTTGCCCCATAGAAATTGAAAAATCTGCTCGTGCTTGATCGCACGTTTGGGTTGTGGTGATCATAGTCGTTATGAGACATCAACTTTATGCTTTATCTATTTTGTCATCTTTAGTTTTTTTAATTTCGTGTGAAAATCCTATTAAGCGTGCCGCTCGAAACGTTCAGTATTCGGCATATGAAATGGTGGGGATTCAAAAGCGCGAGCTTTTGAAAACGCGAGTGGATGATGCTAGAGACGAGCAAAAAGAAGCGGGAGAAGATTTTCGCGATGCCCTTCAAAAATTAAAAGATGTTTACGGATTTCAGGGCGGTCAGCTTGAAAAAAAGTATGATAGTCTGAATAGTTCTTATGAACGAGCGGCTCGTCAATCTGATGATGTTAAAAAAAGTATTCGGAAAGTGGAAACGGTGGCTGGCGATCTTTTTAAAGAATGGGAAAATGAAATCGGGTCTATGGAGACCGCGCCTTTGAAAGACCGCAGTCGTTCAGCATTACGAGCAACTCAAACGAAATACAGTCACATGCATGCGGCCTTAAAAGCCTCTGAAGCAAAACTAGATCCGGTTCTTCATCAATTACGTGATCAGGTTTTATTTCTTAAACACAATTTAAATGCGCAGGCGATAGGCTCGTTAAAAAGTGAAGGCACTAAAATTCAAAAAGAAGTCGAAGTGTTAATTGCGGAAATGAATAAATCCATCAATTCGGCCAATCAATTCATTCAAGATATGAAGCAAACAGAATAAAAAAGTAGCCGGTCAAAACGGGTCTCCATTGTAATATCTTCCTACGTGTCGCCTAGTTGAACAGCCCTTCCAGGGGAGAACTCTTGCTAGCAATTTGTTACCTTGGCATCTTTTCTGCTTATTTAATCTATATTCGAAAACTATGGAGTTTTAAACAATGTCTGGTGCTCTCATCGCATTGATATTTATGGGTCTTCTTTTGCCAATGAAGTCGTTTTCATTGGGATTTGCAGATATTGTCGATCAGACAGCAATTGGTCCCATGTTAGTTGAAAAGCCTAAGCACGTGTACACACCTGCAATAGGAATCGGTTCAAGGGTATCCGGTTTAGAGATCAATGAAACGGGCTCTATGACGACGACTAATAGAAACAATTATTTAATAGGTTTAGATGTCGATGGTAGTAATACGACTCTCAGTATTCCCTTTCGAGATCCCAAGCAATCGACAGAGAGTCGGGTCGATTCCAAATTAGTCTATGCTAGCACAAGCTTAGTTCTGACCCCTAATATTCGGGCCGATGCGAGCTATGATTTTACAAAAGGATATTTGGTGGAAGATAGTACGGTTGATAGAAACCCAATCTATCTATTTCCTGATTTAAGTTATGAAAAAATAGAGATGTCACTAAGCTGGATCAGCAATCCCGAGCATGATTCATTTTTATTTTCACCAATAATGTATAGACGGGCAGAAAGCTCGTCTGCTTGGATAGTGAGTGCGAATATCGCACGATATCATTTGTCAAATATCGGATCTATTCAAAAATATGAGCTCTTTAATCGCAAATCGACACTGTCGTACGCTTCGATCTATAGCTTGAGCCCCGGGGTTGCCTATAGCTCAACTCGCTTTTACAAAAACTGGTTTGTTGGCGGTGTGCTGGGGGTCAACTATGAATTTAGTTATTTCCAGAAAAATTATTCAGATAAACCGATGCAAGATGACTCAGTCGTAACCGGAGCCGCGACTATCAATATTTCGACGGGTTATTCTTGGGATCAGTTAACGACAGGCATTTTCATTACAATTCGTAGCTGGGGTATCATTTTAGATGATTACATCGTTCGTAATAGCCACGGAAAATCGGGCTGGTACTTTTCGTATACCTTCTAAGCTAATTTAATTGTTTTCAAAAACAGTTCAATGCGTTCTTTTAGATCCGCAGCCGTATGCAGATTTAATTCAAGGGCGATGCCGTTATGAAACGACATAATCATATTGGCAACGATTTCAGGATTACTTTTTGTGTGTCCTTTTAAGTTCTTGACTAGTAGTTGTCGAAGACCGTCGGCGTGACTGATTAGCGCGTTTTTAGCAGCGGTTGGAATAATTTTAAATTCACGATACGAATTCGTCGCAAAACAACCTTTGGTACCATTGCAGGTTAACGGTAGCATCAAAAAGCGTTCGATGTTGTTCCAGCCAGGTGGCTCCGAGTCTAAAATATCTTTTACAGAGACTTTGCCTAAATACTGTTTCAGGGCGCAGGCATATAAATCTTCTTTATCTTTGAATTCAGAATACAAACCAGACTTATTTACGCCCGTAGTTTTTTCTAGATCTTGAACAGAGGTATCTGCAAATCCTTTTTTCCAGAATAGACTCAAGGCCTTATCCAATACGTCTTCGCGTTCGAAGTTCTTTTTCCGTCCCATATTGAACATAATATCATATCAAACCGATCGGTTCAATATTTTTATTGCAATAATTTTTAAGTTTGTTATTTTGAACTGAACGGTTCAAAATAAAGGAGAATCAAAATGGGAAAATTATCAAACAAAGTGGCTTTAATAACAGGTGGCAATTCAGGTATCGGTTTAGCGACAGCCAAACTGTTTAAAGAACAGGGTGCAACCGTAGTTATTACAGCGCGCTCTAAAGAGAGCTTTGAAAAAGCTCAGAAAGAATTAGGTTCTCTGTTTGACATAGTTCAAACGGATGTCAGCCAGTTAAGCGAATTGGATCGTTTATATACACACATCAAAGCGAAGCATGGAAAGTTAGATGTTCTTTTTGCTAATGCCGGTATTGCCGGTTTTAGACCGACATCAGATGTTGACGGCGGTTATTTTGATGATCAATTCAACACAAATGTTAAGGGGCTATATTTCACGGTCGCCAAAGCGTTACCATTATTAAATGATGGCAGTTCGGTTATTCTGAATGCTTCCGTTGTGAGTGGTAAAGGATTGCCTGGATCATCCGTGTATTCAGCAACAAAGGCAGCCGTTCGTAGTTTTGCTCGAACTTGGACTGCAGAAATTCCTTCAAGCAAAGCTCGATTTAATGTCCTCTCACCAGGTCCTATCGAAACACCAATTATGGGTAAGATGGGGATGTCTGCGGAGCAAAAAGATGCGTTCACAAATCAAATTGCAACCACTATCCCTGCACGCCGTCTTGGTAAACCAGAAGAAATGGCGACGGTCGCCCTTTTTCTGGCGAGTTCTGATTCTAGCTACCTACATGGCGCTGATATTTTAGCAGATGGTGGCTTAGGTCAAGTTTAGTCTTTCCCGGGTGTGTCCTTCGCTCTAGCAGCCACTCGATCTCTAGATCCACTACCAAATGCGGGTAGTGGGTCGTCTCGTTGTAAATCATAATATAGTTCACATGTTTCAGCTCGATACAATGTCTTTAGACTGGGGCTTGTTTTTGGTGTTTTGACAAAAAATAGTCGATTTTCCGTCGAGAAAATAAACGAATGTGCCGATTGAGCATCACGTATGAACCACGTCCATTTTATTAAGCCCATTCGTAATCAAAGAGGTATCTCTTTAATTGAAATCGTCGTCAGTGTAGGTATTGCGGGTATCATTATGATATCGATGCTCGCAATGATGCAGTTGATGAACAAAAACTCAACTAACGTTGCCTTTAACGTGACAAAAAACGAGGTCATCGCAAAGATCAGGTTAAATGCATTAAACTTAGTTTCTTTAGAAACGTCTGCGACGTTAACTAAGACACTCGGTGCTACCGGGATGACACCCAATGTGGGAACTGTAAATAGCTTCCCATACTCAGCGATGCTAGCGAATTGTATTCCGGGCCTTGCGACGACCTCAACGTGCGACAAAACAACTATGGACGATGCGCGCGGTTTTAAATTTTATTTAGCAAATGGAAGTAGTACTGATCCTGCTCAAGCAGTTGCTGGGGAGGACATTTATTATACAACTAAAGGTGTTCGCTGTACGTCTGCGCAGGCCGCTAATCCTGGTGAGTGTCCGTTGATGACGTCTGTGTGGGCCGAGCCATATTGTAATGGATTAGGTACAACGTGTAGTAAAGCGGTGTCGTTAACGATCCGCTATAAAGTTGAAATTAGGCCTGACTATTCGGGTGAGACGTTTATGGCGCCCCTTGAAGGTGAGCTATATTTAGCCCTTTCGAAGGGAATTCACTTGTCTAGATTGCTAAGCCAGTCTGACGTTCCAATTCCTTTGAATGCGAACGGAATTTATAGTGTCCAGAAATACTATGGATTGCCAGATCAGGCCTCTCTGCCGACGGGTCTGCGTTTTGAGGCGATTTTAGGTAATCCAATTGGGTTAGTTTCTATGAAGTTGCAGGTTAGATCTATTACGGGCGGTGATGCCGTGACCTATTTGGATGATGTGGTCCCTGCGGATATGAAAGACCAAACGTGGACCGACGTACGTGATCCTTTGGATCCAAACACTGTTTGGATGGTTCAGCTTACCGGCGCAAAACCAAATCAAATTATTAATTTCGGAACTCAAACAGCCGCAACGGCAAGTTACAACACGTCGAAAAATTTTGGAATTGGTGCGAGCTCAACAGACACAGCTGCTAACCAAGCTAAATTTCGCTGGACCATAAATGCTTTGGGGGCTTTAGTGGCTCCAACGTTTAGATCCGGTTTCTATCAATTCCGAGTTGTGGCACTGGATAGCGCTGGTGCAACATCGGAATCCATGAACTACATCACGGTTCGAATTATTCCGCGTCCACAGTTTATTATGCCTGCAACACAACCGTCATTCACTCAGATTCGAAATTGTATTGGCGGACAAAAAATAGTGAATTACCAGCTAGCAGTGGCAGACGATGAATTCGTTGGCGTGCAGACACTTAAAATGAACGGTGCTGACGTTGCTTTTTCGCAAGTGACGGGAACTAACGGATTTATTCAAATTCCATTTGATTTAAGTCAAAATATTGCGGGCGCGAGTCAGGCCTTTGGGTATACCTATACAGTAAAAAATAAGTTTACTAGCCGTACCGTAAATTCGGTCGTACTGCCGGAAACGAGTGGTAGCTATAGCGTTACTCTAAGTGAAAAGCCGGTTTCGGCTGTGACTCTATCTGCCTTTCCTTCAAAAATTCGTATTAACACGTTGGGGACAATTTCCGCAAATATTGAAACCGGAAGTTGCTGTACTGAAGATCCAGCTTTAACGTGGACGTATCCAACGGTCCCCGAAGTATCAGCACCGTTGTTAAGTGGAAGTGCTGTCTCGACACCTACGTGCACAATTGATACTGCGGATAACCGTCGCATTTGTTCAGGCAGTGTGACTGCGACCGGTATTAAGGAATCTCCCTCTAACACATCCTCTCCCGACATTATTGCAAGGTATACCTATGCAACGGCGTCTACGGCCTGCACGGGTGGTACTATTAATACAACGTATACAAATAGTACCTATGTTCCCGTAGTTAAAATTCCAGGTATTCAGTTTTATCTTACGGAGTCTCTGTGGTTAGACTTACCTAATAACCCAATTCGTGCCCTTAAAACTATTTCGCCGCTAGTGTACGTGCGTTCAGATTTTCAGCCGGACCAAGACGTTACAGTCGGTGTTTATAAATCAACGGATGGATCCCTTGTTTGTTCGATTACGTTTGAAGCGGGATCCAGTGCAAATCCTATAGATAGGACATGCAGTATTCCTGCGGGATATTCTGGCGATTTAATTTTGAATCGAATATCTCCCAACGTTATGATTGATACGGATCCATTTGGTCCTTCGTTCCGTGCGAAACTTGTCAGCGGAAAGTTGAATCATCGTACGTGTCAGGCAAGCTTAACGTCGATTCCTGACTTTGCTCCGTACACGGTACCAACGAATCAACCGATGCTTAATTCCCCGTGGGGTTTCACAACCGATGCGTATGGAAATGCCGTACAAGATACATATAATGATGCCGGCCACTGGGCTGCGGGTAGCACGAAACAATTTCGGTGCTATGACTCTTGGAATGGATCTATTGGGGCTTCCAGTTATTCAAATACTGATAATTTGAATATCACGGGTTATGGTACCGTCGATATTAATATCCAAGATATTTATCGCCTGTATCGTTATAACTCCGAAATCAAATCTCCGTATGCAGCGAATGCTCATAATGTCATAGGAAATTCGTCAGTATCATATAGTAAAGCACGTTACCAAACCTACATTTTCCCAGACAATCCTAATTTAGATTTTGATCCAAAGAACGCTCCCTATCTGTTTGCGATTTATCATAACGGAGGATCACCGTCCCAGGCCGTTTGGCAGTTTGTGAATCCAGTAACAGCAGCCACTGGTGCGACTCCTCCGAAACCTTGGACTGACTACACTCCGCAATTGTGTAGCGGTTCTTCGGCTCTGTCACAAATTCGACTTTTTGGCGTAAAAACGGTCGGACACTCTTCGGCGGAAACGGTCATGAAGGCTACGAACAATGTTTACGCTGGCGGATCAGGATACTATTCCTATAGTTTCATGTGCGCCTTTGGTCGTTGGAACCCATTCTCAAAGACAAGTACAACATGGTCAAACTAAGGCTTAAGAACAACTCTGGAACAAGTACCTTAATATTCCTATTTGTCGTAAGTACTTTGGTTTTTATTGGTCAGACATTTATCTTTATGGATCAGCAGAATGTGTTTCAATACTTGATCGATACTCAAAATACAGAAGCCAAGCTATCTTTACTTGGCAGTATTGAAACGTTAGTTGCTGATGAATTCGCGCTTAGAAATTCGAGATTTGATAGTAATGTCAATTTTCGTCGTTGCTTGTATGGTACCCCCACACCGTGCGATGAGACCGAAACCTACGATATGATTTTGTTTTCCCCAAATCCGCCCATTCTGTATAGCGGCGGGGCATGGCCGTCTCCTCCGGCCGGAATGTCTATGATTGCGGGTGGTTTGGTCGCAAATCCAATTTTCTATACGCGATCAGCGGGAATATGCCCACCTCCGGCGCCAACAACTCTGACAGCTATATGCCCTTTACAGGCAATTATTCAGTTTAAACCTCTTTGTGGCGGGACAGTATCAGAGCCAAGATCTCAAACGGTTCCTGGACCTTGCGCTGGACCGGCAACAGGCTTTGATATAACGATTGGTGTTGGTGTATTCTGGCGAGGACAGCTTAAGTTTAAAAATGATATTACAAGCAAAGGTGATGCACGCGTCTACCGCGTAAAGGCTAATTCGTTATTGAATTAGGGGAATTGTATGAAGCAAATTAAATCTATATTTAATCGACAGGTAATTAATGATCCCAAACTACAGTACGGGGTTACTGGATTCTTTGTTTTATTAGGTGCTATTAACTTAATTTTCTTTGGCACGCTATTGCGTGTGTTGTATTCGCGAGTTTTCGCTGAAATAAATTTAATGAGTGAAGAACAAAAGAAATATTTCGTACCTATCTTTAATGAAATTTCCGACGTTGTATATCACTCTACTTTGCTTTTCGGTCTATTCATTTTAATTTTTTCTTTCTTTGGTGGTATCGTCTTGCTTCAACATATTTCCGGTCCTAGCTACGTAATTAAACAATTTCTAACTGACTGGATGAATGGAAAAAAAACAAGATACCCCATCAAACTTAGGAAATATGATTTCTTTTCTGAACAGGCCGATTTGTTAAACTCTGTTTACGAAAAAACAGAGTTAAATAAAAAAAGCGATAAGAACTAGTGTTTTAGTGTTCAACAGCGAAGGCATCAATACACAAAGAATACACATCCTCGGAAGGTGATACTTCGATCGTTTTATGTGCTTCAGAAATAAATTGAATAATTTGCGCTTTCAATTTTTCATAGTCACTTCGTGCTAGCATGAAAATACTAGAATAGTGAAGCTGCTCGTTTCCTAAACCTTTTTTAATCGAGTTTAAAGCCAGTGTCCGGCGCTGTAATTGTAGACTTTGATTCAAAAAAGAATTTTCTGGCAAATGCATTGACGTTTTTAATGGGACCACTTTGTCGCCATCCATTTTCAATATATTTATGTCGATTAAATTCGAAACCACTTTTTTTGTTTCGGATTCTTTTAATTTTAAACGTTCCGAAATGCTTTTGATGGTTTGATATTCGGGTGAAAATACCAGCATGTGAACGACAGAGTTATAAACATCAGAGTAATATTTAATTGCCGCTAAACCATCGTCGACTGGTTCCCCATTGATGTTATTAACGATTCTTAAAGATTGTTCTTGGGTCTCTTTAAGGCGTTCTTTTAAATAGTTGCGATAGTTTTCATCTTGGGCTTGGGTCAGGCGGATTAAGTCTAAAAAATATTCTTTCTGCGATGGCGACATTTTTAAATAGTCTGCAATACGATACCCATGGTCTTGTGATAAATGAGGTTTTCCATTGATAGTTTGATTTAAGTAAGCCACCTGGCATTGTGCAGCTTTGGCGATCGCGGACTGAATTCCCCGTGGCGCATTGTCTGCATAAATAACAGAACGTAAAAACTCTTTATAATCTAAAAAAGAAAATACTGAATGCATTTTTGTTCCCCAAATTTTGAAAAACCTTAGCGGGTAAAGCATTGAAAGTATAACAAAATATCCAGACATTCCATTTTTTATAAAATGTGAAAATGCTGTAATATTAAGTTAAAGTTCTTTTCTGGATTAGCCAGGCTTCTAGTTCAGATAATTGATGAAATAATAACTCTGCGCCAGCCTTGATGAGTGCGCTTTTGCTGGCATATGGGTCCCATAGTGCAGCGGCTGCTAGGGCGCCCGTGTTCTTTGAACCATAGATGTCAGATGGACTATCGCCAATAACGACGAACTGATTTTTCGACGCTTCTTTCCAGTCAAATTTGAGGCTGTTGCCGTGCGGTTTTGAATCGACAGCAGTCGCAAAACTTAAGGTTGTAAAAAGATCTTCAATTTTGTGTTCTTTCAAAATACGTCGAGCTGACTGTTCATCGCGCGCTGTCCATAAATGAATTTTGTACCCAAATCCATGAAGTTTTAACAGTAAGTCATGAACTCCTTCAAATAGCTTGAATGAAAATCGGTCGGATACCTTGCCCCATATTTGAACCGCATGATTTTTTTTTGTAGGGCAGGTGATGTCAAAAGCCGTAAACAATTTTGAAAACTCGGGATGAAAATTTTTAATGGATTCTGTCAACGTGACTTCACGATTCAAAATAGCGCCGAATACGATGCGATTGATTTCATAAATATTTTCGCGTGACTCGATTAGTGTTCCGTCGAAATCGAAAATGATATCCGTAATTTTTGCTTCTTCAATCTCGATAATCCGATCCAAGGAATGATGATGAAATTTAATCTGTTTATCTTTCAGCTTGAGACAAAGTTCGGGATTTAAGATAGGATTTCCCGACCTATGAAATGATAGGTGCGGATACTTTGTCGCAAATTCATCAAAACAGTCATTAATTATACATTCGGCATGTTCGAAGCCCGTCGAATAGGGGGCGCCTGACTTGGGAAACGGAAGTTCCAATAACCAAACTGTGTGTGAAGGGGTAAGAAAAGGAGTATTTAATTTAAAAGTACAAATTGGCCGTCCGTTAACCAAGGCTTCGGTTAGTAAGGTTCCGTTTCTAAGCAGTGCCGATTTGTAGTAGTTGTATTCGGATTCAGTAGCGACACGGAAACATAGATGATCACAAACCAAATTGTGTATGGGAATTAATAGGTCGGTAACTTCGTTAACTAGGGACGTTAAAAAACGCTCACCTTCTAATTTAAACTGATTGTAGTCAAATTCATTTTTTCTCATTCGGGTTTAGTATCAGAGGTGATTTGAGTTGGAAAATACATTTAACTTACTTAAAAAGTAACTAAATTTGACGTTCGATTACCCGCCATTAATAGGGTAGGCATACATAGTGACACCGCTCACAGTGCCATCTTGGAAAGTACATGTGCCGTTAGATTTGAAATCGCCTTCGCCTTGATAGGCACCAAAGTTAGGAGAGTAAAGACAGTCTTCATTTGACTCGCATAACGTGTTGTCGTTACCAACGCCATCGCCATAAATTTCAAAAGCATTGATTAGAAACGTATGTGGAGTTGGCTGAGAATCTGAAATCGCTTTATTCCCGTGTATCGCGGTCGGGCATGCCG
>DDTZ01000020.1:0-59205 GCA_002344565.1 Bdellovibrionaceae bacterium UBA2351
CAAAAAGGTTACGTCCCGCCGCCACTGGTTGGTATTTGGGCACGTTGGCCTTATTTTCATAACAATTCAGTTCCTAACCTATGTGAATTGCTAACGCCAGCTCACTTAAGGAATAAGGAATTCTATCAAGGACCTGCTGTGGATAAAACGAAAGATTTTGATTTTGATTGCAATGGCTACCCAGAACCGACTGCGGCGCCGATGGCTTGGAAAAAAGACCCTGAACTTAAGTTTGATACAAGCAAAAAAGGGATGGGTAACATGGGACATGATGAAGGCATTTTCTTGGTAGATGGCCAAGAAATTCTGTCGCCTTCTGATAAAAAAGATTTAATTCACTTTTTGCAAACACTGTAGAGCTTAATCGTGAAATCTAAATTTTTATCGTCATCGTTGAACTCCATTAATCTAAAATTAGAATCTATCTCTAAAGCTCGCCTAGTGGTGGGCTTGCTTGTTTTAGTCTGCTGGTTTTATCCTGTTATTTTTAGTTCAGGTATGGCGGTTTTGTATCCAAGCAGTTTGTTGTTCATTGTTGCGTTTGTTGTTTTAGTTTATAGGTCCGCACGAGTGAAAGAGTTCAAAACCTATCTTTTGCAGCGAGAAAAAATAAACGAACGTCGTGCATTCCAAAATCAAACCGATTTCAAATACACTCCAGATGAAATTAATCGCTGGGGGCAATTACTAGCGAAAATGAATCTAGATAAGTCGGCGCATTGGGATGATTTAGATTTAGTAAAGGCTCATGGACTGTTGCAAGCGATTCACTTTACGGGGAATGCAGAATCTTTGCAGTTGTTAATTAATTTGATGCGCCGAAATCCACTGACAAGTCAGCAAATGCAAGAACGTCAGGACAAGGTGCAATTGTTGACTACTGGACCACGGCGCAAATCGTTGGCTTTACTGACATTAAACCCTGAAACCTCGAGTGTGAATTCAACCTACACGTTGCTAAAAGAATCGCTGGTTGAAAATCAAATGTGGCTATATGTGATTTACGCCTACTATGTCGCCTTAATAGGTTGCTATATTTTGTTTTTGCTTTCGGGTAATACAACATTTGCGGCGCTGTTGTTTGGTTTGTTCTTTATTTTTCCGGTGGCGAATAGTCGCATAAAGATTTTCAAAACACTGGCATGGGTGAGTGGTTTTGAAGCGCAGCTAAATCGCCTGCATAAAGTAAAAAAAATGATTCAGCATTATGCAGAACTAGCGGAAAATAAAAAAATTCCCATGCTAGAGTCTTACTTAGATTCAAAGAATGGTTTGTCATTCGAAAATTCGATTCAAGAACTTAATCGTATTATCGGTGCGATGGGGCTTCGACAAAATGTTATTGTATATGGAATCGTCCACGCACTTCTACCTTGGGATTTTTATTGGACAGCACGTGCGGAAAAATTACGAACTAAGCTTGAAAAAATTTATTTACGTTGGATGGAAGACTTAGTCGAATTTGAAGCCTTGGCCTTGTTAGCGGAATACTCGGTTAATATCAAGCAGGGTGTGTGGCCAGTGATTAAAAATGACCTAACGGCTTTACAGGGCAGAGGGCTACGTCACCCTTTGATTCCCGCAAGGTTTGTTGTGGCTAATGATGTGGCCCTGAATGCTGAAAATCGAAAATGCCTACTGATTACGGGTTCAAATATGTCAGGAAAAAGCACCTTCTTGCGAACGCTTGGGATCAACCTTGTACTGATGCGTATTGGCTGCCGCGTCCATGCAGAACATTTGGAATCCTCGCCATTTCAGGTTCTAACGTCACTAAAACGCGTAGATTCGCTAGAAGAGTCTCTGTCGACCTTTTACTCTGAAGTAAAGAATCTTAAAGAAATTCGTGATGAGTGTATCACCCACACTAGTATTTATTTAATCGACGAAATTTTTAGGGGTACAAACAATCGAGAGCGCTTGATCGGGGCTCAAAAGTATATTAAAGCCTTATTGCAGTCTCCCAGCATAGGATTAGTGACAACGCATGACCTTGAATTGTCTCAGATGGATCAAGAGTATTCGAATTTAGTTAACGAACACTTTGCCGACACGATCGAAAATGGGAAGATGGTTTTTGATTATAAAAAGAAAATGGGTCCATGCCCAAGCACGAATGCGCTGAAGGTTATGGAAATGGAAGGTGTTTTTTGAAAACTGCAGAAAAAGCTCTATTTGATGAATTAAAAAAACAGTTATCGTCTTGGATTCATCAAGTCCTAGCAAAAAACACTGACATTATGGCAACCGGCTTAGACATTAGCGAAAAAACTATTTACGACACGTTAGCGGAACCTCCTCAAAAAGAAATGGGTGACTTCGCCTTTGGTTTGTTTACCTTCGCTAAAGCTTTAAAAAAAGGTCCGCCCATGATTGCGGGCGTCTTAGTAAAAGAATTTCCAGCTAGCGATTTGTTTTCTGTGCAAGCGGCTGGTCCCTATTTAAATTTCAAATTTTCAAACAAAGCTTTTGCTCAGTGGGTATTAAACCCAATTCTAGACAAGACCTATTTCAAACGTAAAATGTATGTGTCATCGCCAAAAACGATGATAGAATACTCGCAGCCTAACACGCATAAAGAATTGCATGTCGGTCATATGCGTAACCTATGTTTAGGTGATTCACTTATTAAATTATTAAAATTTTCGGGCCAAGATATTTTGTCATCTACTTTTCCTGGTGACGTTGGTACGCACGTCGCAAAATGTCTGTGGTATATGAAATACCATAACAAAGAAGCTGTGCCTGTTACTGGCAAAGGCGAATGGCTTGGTCGTATGTATTCGACGGCGAACAACAAGCTGGAAGCTGAAAAAGGTACACCTCAGGAAGATATCAATCGTGGTCAGTTAACGGAAATTTTAAAACAGTTAGAACATAAGAGCGGCGAGTTCTACGACCTATGGAAAGAGACACGTGAATGGTCGATTGCATTGATGAAAAGTGTTTATGCTTGGGCAGGCGTTACATTTGATATGTGGTACTGGGAGTCTGATGTCGACAGCGCTTCTGTGGCTTTAGTTCAAGATCTGTATAAACAAGGAAAACTAATCCAGTCACAAGGTGCGATCGGTATGGATTTCACGGCTGAAAATCTGGGTTTCTGTATGTTGTTAAAATCAGATGGTACGGGTCTATACGCCAGCAAAGATTTAGAATTAGCTCGTCGTAAATTCACTGATTATAAAATTGAAAAATCAATTTATGTCGTGGATCTGCGCCAGGCATTGCATTTTCAGCAGGTTTTCAAAGTTTTAGAAACGATTGGTTTTGAACAAGCTAAAAACTGTTACCACTTACAGTATAACTTCGTAGAATTACCAGACGGTGCCATGAGCTCACGGAAAGGCAACATCGTTCCGTTGTCAGAGCTTGTGAAGCAAATGGAAGCTAAAATAACGACGGACTATTTGACTCGCTACAAAGGTGAATGGCCAGATTCTGAAATCCAAGAAACAGCGACGAGAATCGCGCAAGGTGCCATCAAATACGGAATGCTTAAGCAAGATCCAGGCAAGAAAATCGTTTTCGAAATGCAAGAGTGGTTAAAGCTAGACGGAGAAAGCGGCCCTTTCATTCAGTATTCCTACGCACGTATCAATAGCTTAATCCAAAAAATCGGATTAAAAGAAAAACCCGGAGCACAGGTAAACTGGGAATCACTAACTGAAAAACCAGAGCGCGATCTCGTTCAGTTCTTGTCCTACTTCCATCACTATGTATATCTATCGGCTGAAAACTACAAACCAAGCACACTGTGTGGCTACTTGTACGACCTAGCCAAACGCTTCAACTATTTCTACCACGAATGTCCAATAGCACAGGCACCAAGTGAAGAGTTAAAAGAAGCACGTATTCACTTAGCAAAAGCAACAGGGATGGTACTAGAACAGGGCTTAGCTCTGCTTGGAATCCCAGTCCCTCAAAGAATGTAATGGGAGTTTACTTTTGCGTTAGCTCAAACCCCCGCAGGTAATTGATATACTCACGAACAAACGTATCCGAAGCCTCTGACTGAACGCCTTGCTTTGCGCATTGATCAATCGTCCAATATGTTTTGTGACAAGCGACTGGTTGATAACAACTTTGGAAATTACATTGAAGACTGTTGCCGCGGTAGGGAGTATATGACATCAATGATCCCAATTGTTCTTCAAACGCAATGTGCACAGAAATTTCCTCTAACTTCTGAATACATGCTGCTTGGGCGGTCGATCCGTACGTGCCGGTAGGGCATAACCATTCTCGTGCGAGGGCGGCATACTCCGCAAGATTCAATTCTGGTTTAGCTAGATTCTTGTTAGAAACCTGAACATTTAAGGATGTTGCCATCGCGGTCAAACATTTATCTTCAGAAATATTCGGACAAAAGAACTTGTAAAAATTTAGTCCCTTTGCGTACTTACCATAGTGCCCGTTATAAACATGGTTGTCTGGTTTCATTCGGTAACACGCACCAAAACATTTTTTAGGATTTTCGAGCATATTCTGGCTATCGACGCTGACATTTTTTGATGAAGCGGGATCGACGAAGTAAAAGTTGCCGTCTTTGTGTAACGTTTCAAAATGGGTTCCTGTTAGGGCTCCGGCAATTGGAATTCCCCACATTTTTGATAAGTACGAAGCAAGATGGTGACCATTGTTACACGCATTCAGTATCGCGTAGGCGTCGTCGGTGAAATGACCCGCTAATCGTTTTGTATCTTTATCGTATGGATACCAACGAACGTCTTTATCGCCGATGGCGTCTAAAAAGATTCCTTCAATGATGGCGCCATGGCCAAATGAATTGAACGAAGCGATTTTGTTGAATTGCACTAACTCATTAATCAGCGTTTTTGGATTAAGAAGTTCAGATTTTAATTGGTAATTTACGACGCCCATTTTTTTTAGTTCAACGGGACCAAGGAAACCGTCTATAGGTAAAAACAAAATAACTTGTTCATCAGGAAATCGTTCGACAATTTTACTGGCTTTTGAAACGGCTGATAAGTGTGGAAGTAGTCCTAAGTCATTTCCACGGCTAGTCACCAGAATATGAGTTCGCTTGTCTGCATCTATTTCCTTTTCGGCAGAAAAAACGACGCGGTAATAAGAGGCATCGGCCATTACAGAATATAGGAAGACCGTCATTAAAAAGAGAAACACTTTGGAAAACATAAGAACCCCGCCAATTAATAAACCCGCCGCTGTCATACCTGAGCCTGCGGAAAAGAGCTTTATCAAATTTTCTCTTTTATAAAAAATATGGAAGTGTCATAAAACTAAACAACTCGATCTGTCATAGGGGTAGACGATACGGTAAAAAATCTAGGAAAAAGTACGCAATCATGGAAGAATCGATGGATGCATGGCACATCTAACCTAGGCAATAAGGCCGAATCATTACAGAAGCTATCTTCCAACGGTTTTAACGTGCCGGCCTTTTCTGTTGTGAGCGGCGACGTATATAAACACTATCGACAAAAACCAGATCGCGCGGATGTTGTTTCTAGATGGATTGATGAGCGAATTAAAATTGATTCTACAAAGTCATATGCTGTTAGATCCTCTGGGAATAAAGAGGATTCGTCGATGGCTTCATTTGCGGGACTGTTTTCGACGTATCTTGATGTGCGTGGAAAAAACGATATTGTGGGTTCCGTTTTGAAATGTTGGGATGCTGTCAATAGTGATCGTGTGCGTGCCTATTGTGAACAAAAAAAAATAGATCCCACCAGTTTAGAGATGTCCGTTATTATTCAAGAATACATCGAAGGTGATTTCTCAGGCGTTGTATTCACAATGAGTCCACAAGATGGCCACGAAGATCATATTATTGTGGAATTAGTTAAGGGCAGCGGTGAAAAGCTTGTGTCAGGACAAGTAAATCCTGATTTTTTCGAAATTCAAATTTTGGATACAGGGTTTAAGGTTACAAAAGAACGTAAGGAACAAAATGTTTTTTCCGATTCACTAGCACGTGATTTATTTCTGCACGATTTACTTATCCAGGCAAGGCAAGTGCAAGCCTCATTTCGTGCCCCTCAGGATATCGAGTTTACTGTTAAATCTGGTACTCTTTATTTTTTGCAATCGCGTCCCATAACATTTTTCAATTACGCAGGGTTCGATTCGGTTTGGACGACGGCGGACTTTCGTGATGGCGGCGTTTCCTCGGCCGTCGTGTCGCCGATTATGTGGTCGTTGTACGGTAATGTTTTTAAATCTTCGATGGAAGGTTATTTTCGCTATTTGGGCTTGCTTGAAAAATTTTCGAAAGATCAGCTGACGTGGTATCAAGTGATTTATGGAAAACCGTACTGGAATGTGGAACTGGTTAAACAAGTACAATTGCAGTTGCCGGGATTCCGTGAGGATACATTTGATCAAGATCTATCCATCCCAAAAGTGTATGAGGGCCGAGGTCGCGAATCGGGTTGGGGGCTGGGCAAGATCATTAAAGCGATTCCCGTTCTTCTTAAAATAAATTCCGGTTTTTCGAAACAAGAAGCTATTGCACGAAACTGGATTGATACTTTTGAGCAGATTGAAAAAAAATGGCAAAATACTCAATGGTCTGCACTAGATGATGTTCAGTTACTCGAGCGTTCTAAAGAACTTTACACTCAACACTTTCAGTTAGAGTGTGATTACTTTACTACAATTTATAATGCTTCAAACGCGAAAATGTTTTTTTTAGAAACATTGACGGGTTTACAAAAGAAAGTCGCGGACGTTCACTATACTGAATTAATTAAAAGCATGGATCATTTATCTGTATTGAGTCCTTTAACTTCATTGCAGGATATCGCTATTCTAATTCAAAAAGATCCGGCTTTGCAGAAGCAGGTTGTTGATGTTTTGGATACGACGACTCTGACTATCGAACAACGGCACGTGAAGCTGTTAAGTCTAAATGAATCATTATCGCTAAAAATTACTCAATTCTTTGAGAGGTATTATCACCATAGTACTAAGGAACTTGATTTGCGCGTGCCTCGTTGGTCGGAAGACAAGTCGTTCTTTTATTCGACACTTAAATCGACAGTGTTGAACCCTATTCGATCAGCACCGGCCGTTTATAAAAATCCAAGCTTGGCCAAAATTGAAAATTTCTTTAACGCCAATACGGTAGCCAGAATCTTGACGCGGTCAACGTTCTATAGTCGACTTGAACGACTGAAAACGTTTTTGTGGCTACGTGAAGAGGTTCGTGATCGATCGACGCGCATGTATTATTTTATTCGTCAGTGGCTGATGTTTTTAAATGCAAAATATAAAGTGGGCGACATGTTTTTTTATATGACGATTGAAGATGTATTTGCCTATATTGAAAAACCAAACGGTCGCACACGGATTCAAGCTAAGGCGGGTCGTACTAAGTCCTATGCCCACGGATTTGAACAATTCAAAAATCCTAACGAGGTCGGGCTAAGGATGTCGTTTCCAAAGAAGTCTGCATCGACGTCAGCGGACACAACCTTAACAGGCTTAGCCTGTTCGCCGGGACAGGTGCGTGGGCGAGTTCGTGTTTTGAAATCAATTCATGATTCTGAAACGTTACTTAAGGGTGAAATCATGGTGGTTCCTTATACCGATCCAGGATGGACCCCTCTGTTTGGATTATCAGCGGGAGTCATCACGGAAACGGGAGGATTGCTTTCCCATGCAGCGTTGATTGCACGTGAGTATTCCATACCGGCCGTACTTAATATTCCCGACGCAACTGAAAAATTAAAAACGGGGATGCAGATTGAGCTTGATGGAAGCTCAGGACGTATCTTAATTTTAAACGATGTCTGAAAATCTTACGGATCAGTACCAGCACTATGTTAAACCTCAGCTTGGACAGCTTCTACGTATCTTGCGTCTTGATAAGAATTATCAGCACGCATCAGATGACACTATGATTTATCAATCTTCTGGGAAACCAATTTCGGTCTATGATTTTTTGGGTGGCTATGGATCTGCGATTCTAGGTCACAATCCTCAATTTCTGTTGGATGAAGTGGATTTGTTTTTTAAAAACAAACGAGTCATTCAAGCGCAAGCTTCCCTAAGATCAGAAACGGCCCAATTGGGACACCTGATTCATGATTTAATTTCAAGCGAACTTCAATCCCAAGATACATTTATTACCACATTAGCCAGCACGGGAACTGAAGCCACAGAAATCGCATTGAAGAATGCTATGTTAATCTGGCAACACAAGCGAGATCATTTAAAAAAAGAGCTTCTGGCATTGGCTCAGTCCAGTGATCTGGATGAATTCCAGGCGCAAACCTATCACGCGCTTTTGAGTGAGATTGATTCGTCAGTTCCCGTATTAGTATCGCTGAGTCGTAGCTATCATGGTAAAACAGCTTCTGCGGTTTTATCGTCGAGCAGTGATTATTATAAGAAAATGTACTCGAATGTTTTGTTTAAAACAGTTTTCTTGGATGTTGAAAATGATTGGGATTATATTTTAGCGTCGTTGCGAAAAACAGTTAAACAGATCGAATTTAAAGGTAAAGAGTTTTCGTTTTCGCCATTTATCGGTTTTATTTTTGAACCCATTCAGGGTGAGGGTGGTATCCGTCCGGTACAGCAGATAAATTAAAAAAAGCATTTCAGTTTGCAAGAGACATGAACATGCCGACCATTGCAGATGAAATCCAGTCGGGACTATTTCGCACGGGTCGTTTACTATCCTGTGCTGATTTAGATTTGCAGCCGGATATGATTTTGCTGGGAAAAAGTTTGGGTGGCGGTTTAGCTAAAATATCGGCAATGGTTTGTCGAAGTCAGTCTTACGTTCGCGAACTGGGCGTTATTCATTCATCAACATTCGCTGAAGATGATTATTCTTCGCGATTGGCGATAAAAACATTGGAATATCTAAATGCAAACAGAAAAGATATTCAAGATCGTGCTATCGCCTTTGAGAAGGATATTAAATTATTTTTCACAGAACTGTCTTTGAAATACCCCCGCTGGATCAAAGACGTTCGGGGAAAAGGATTTTTCCTAGGCGTTGAATTTAACTTGCTTGAAAACGAGAGTGTACCAACGTTGCTTTATTCTTTGGCTATTAATGGACATGCGTCGTATTTGTTGACCAGTTACTTGCTAAATAGTCATCGCATACGAGTCGGTGTGACTTTAAGTTCGCCAGAGACCCTGCGAATTGAACCACCGGCCTATGTTACGGACGAAGCCGTAAAGAAATTAAAGTCTGCGTTTGAAGAGTTATTAGAAACTTTAGAAACGTATAGTTTAGGAAATTTGTTTTCTCATATTTTCTCTAAAGATGAAATCATCCCCAATCGACCACCCCTTTTGCAAAAACCTTTTTTGAAAGAGCCAGGCATTAAAGATGTTGCGTTCCTAGGTCATATAATTAACTGGGATCATGCGCAGAGACTAGATCCCAGTTTGCGCGATGTGAAAGCTGATCGTTTAAAAAAATTTTTCACGGCGTATGCTGAGTTCAGTAAACCATTCCGCTATCATCAGCAAATTATTGAATCGGCGGATGGGCGGCGTATTCGGTTGAATCTGTATGGATTGACCGTCGTGTCTGATTTTTTCGAAACGGATATGAAACGTTCTTCACCTATTATGTTGGAAACAATTCAAGATTTTATCGACGAGTTGAAAACCGACAGCAGTGATTATTTAGGCCTTGGCCAATTTACAAGTATTGTAACTCGGAATGGAACTTTGCTCGATTCCAAGGGGCTAGCGATTACCACGGGAAATAGTTTAACCGCCGGTTTTGCGATTGAAGCCATTGAGTCATACGTGACCGCTCGCAGTTTACGTTTCGAAAATTTAAATATCGGAATTGTTGGATTTGCCGGAAATATCGGTAGGGCTGTTACGCAAATTCTGGGAGCTCATGGTAGTCAGTTGACGTTAGTGTATAAAGAATCTTTTGAGTCCAGCACTCGTTTTCAAAATGCAGTGGACGAGCTTTTAAATACGGCAGGAATTTCATTTTCACAAATTCACCCAACGGCCGATTTTAACGATCTTAGAAATTGTGATATCGTTGTTCTTGGTACAAACTCAGTGCAAGAATTATTGCAGCCAGAACATTTAAAGGCCGGCGCGGTCGTAGTTGATATCTCTGTGCCATCTAATGTTTCGCGCGCTGTACGTAGTTCTAAAGACTATGTGTATATTTCTGCGGGTCTTGCTAAGTTGCCAAGCAAACAATCGATCAATCATTCCTGGTTGCCTTTATTAAGTGGTGATTGTTTTGCCTGCTTGGCAGAAACCTTAGTTCTGGGGTTGTCTAACTACGAAGGATCATTTTCGTTAGGTGATATTACGGTCGATAAAGTTCAAAATATTCGCCAGCTCGCTAAGCAGCGAGGATTTTCAGTTAATCGAAGTTTTTAGATGAAAGGGGAATTATGAGCACCAATGAAGTTCTAAATCAAAAAACAAAAGAACGTTATTCCCTCTATGCGCAGTTTTATCCAATTCTGGCATTGTTGGCTTATTACATTATTTGGCGCGGGAATATCATCAAGCATATTCAGTTTTTTAGAAATTTAGTGACTGAAAAAAGTAAAGTTTTAGATATCGCAACGGGAGATGGCAGTTTGACTGAGGCTGCTTTGAAACCAGGTAAAAATCAGAATTTGGAATCGTTAGTCTGTCTGGATATTTCTTCAGATATGCTAGATAAAGCTCGTAAAAATCTATCGTCTCCACCGACTGAATTCGTACTTGGTGATGTCGGCAAGATGCCGTTTAAAGATGGACAATATTCTGTAGTGGCCTGCTTTGGGGGTTTGAACTCATTTCCAGATGTGCCATTAGCTCTTAGCGAAATCTATAGAGTCATGGCTCCCTATGGAAAAATTCGAGGATCTGCATTATTGCTACCGGCGAGCCCATGGCGCCAAAAAAAGATTCAGCAGTGGATTGAAGAGGGTTATCAAACTCAAACAATCACAAAAGAAAAGTTTAAAAAATGGGTACAAGATTCTGGATTTAAAGTGTCAGTCGAAACTCAAATCGGCGATGTTTTATTGTTTGAGCTCGTAAAATAGTTATTTGTATTTTATAGCGATCGTTTGACCAAGTTTGGCAAAGGTTTCAATCCCTTGCTCGGAGTAACTTAGAATTTTTTCGTCAAAATTCAATTTTGTATCCAGCAGGATTACCGCCGTCGAGCCACCAAATTCAAAATAACCGAATTCGTCACCCTTCGTGAAACGATCGCCTGCTTTAAAAGAAAGCTGTATAGATCCAATGTAGGTTGCCCCAATTAGAATAATGTAAGCATTGACGCCGTTGTCGAATTGGAGTTCTAAGGCTATGCGCTTGTTTTTGATAAATAGATCATGATCATATTTGAGTGTGACTGGGTTGATAGAATACAAGCGTCCGTCTAGTGGGGCTATAGATTTAATCATGCCAGATAAAGGAAAATGCAATCGGTGATATTCTTTGGGTGAAAGACGGATAACAAGAGATTGGCGAGTTTCAAATGCAGGTAATCCATCCAACAATTCTTTAGGGTTTGTGCTGATACCTTTAATGGGTAGATTTTCGTCGATTGAGACCAGGTAATACCCTTCCGCAGGAGCCGACAATTCCCATTCGTTACGGGAGAAGGGTCGTGTGTGTGTTTTAAATTTTCTAATAAAGTAGTCGTTCAGCGACTGATAGTCCGTCTTTTCGAAATCAGTATCGTCTATACCGAATTCGTATTTGAACGATTCTATTTTTTTAGAACTCCAAGGAGACTTTAAATAAAGAGATGCAATCGAACTAAAAATAGGCCGTGAAATAACAGAGTTCACGAGCTTTCCCAAAGTGCCAGTAAACAACCATTCGGCAATAGCGTCGCGTTGGATCTCTAGAGTTTCAAGTTCGTTTTTGGATAAATTATAAAACTTAGATTTTTTCATAGACCTTCATTAAATAGGAACCGGTCATTTCTGTTTCGAGCACATCCATTTTGCTGCGATCTTCAATCAGGCAATCTGACTTCAAATTGATCGGATCAAGATAAGAACGAAGAAGAATTTGACCTTTAACCCTAAGGCTTTTTTCAAGTGCCTTTTCAAGCACCGATTTTCTGGCATCGCTTAAATAGTTTATGATATTCGAAAAAGAAATGAAATCGATTTCTTGGGTTTTGGCTTCTAGGAAATCGACTATATCGTTTTCGACGTATTGAATATCGATTCTATTGATAGCGTTTTTTGCAGATACCCAGGTTGCTTCGGGAATCAGGTTGGTAAATGCATTCAGTGTTTTGGCGTGTCCATAAAGAAACTGCTGCCAAAAGAAATTTTGATCGTAGGGTGTGGACACTAGTTTTTTAAAGGACGTCGTTAAATAGTTGGCGTAGTTTTGGGAAGGAGAGGATTCTTTTCTAATAGTCTTCAGGAAACGGGCATATATTTTTGTAAACAGCGGCCAGCGCAGACTTTGAGTTAAGTCAATTTTTGGATTAAGTTGTCCTAAAAAAAATAGACGGAGTAACCGCGCTCTTAAAAAATAACTATGTTCATGTTGTCCACTATAGATCTGACTTTGTGCAGATGTTGGGTTGATTTGTTGAATAAAGCATTCGTAGTCAGGCTCATCAAACAACGCTAAAATTTTTCGAGTGTTATCTAATTGTGCCTTTGAATGATCGACAATGTAGATTTTTTTTAAACTGGGGTGAGATAGCAGAGGAAGCACGCGAAATCCACTACCGGCCACGCAGACGATAGTTTCCACGCCTGCCGGTATGAGCTTTAGTTCGCAGTTTGGATCTTCGTTTAGAAAGGAGTATTTCAATCTAGGTTTTGTCATCTTCAAAAGACCTCAAAATCCAAACATCGCCAAACAGAGTGGCGATCAATCCAAAGAACATAAGTAATCCAAATTCTTTCGGTGGAGTGAAATATGAAAATAGGAATAGTAAAGAGGATAACGACATGATGGTTAAGCAGATAGTGGCGCCGCCAGCCAGCTCATCTAGGCCGCTCGAAATGCCTTTGTTTTTATTAATTAGTAGAAAGTTAATAGCATTATCACCCGCCAATCCAACCAAGATGCTTGCGAAAACGCTAATTAAGAAATTTAAAGGCATTTGTAATACTATAACTACTAAGAACATTAAGGCGGGGCCCCAGAATGAAGAAAGCACAATCGGGATAATCTGTTTCTTTGCATTTACCGCAAGGCAAATCCAGGCGATGATAAGTCCCACGTGCCAGATGCTTACGAAAAAACTTTCATACAAAGTTTTAGGGACCAAAGACAGTAGATCTAAATGTTTAACTAAACCTGAAGTGACCTGGCATTTGTGAGAATCGCAAAAGTTTCTGAGTTCGGTGATGCTTGAGCTTACACCGCTGACTTCGAGACTATCGATATAAACTAGAATACGACGACGACCGTTTTTGTCTTCGTAGCGTTCATAGGATGAGTCGGCAGTCCATTCAATTTTTACTAGGGGCTTGACGTCGTCAGGAATATTAGCGTTCAATTCATCGAGTGCAAGTAGGCCGCTTTCTATATGTTTCACGAATTTATATTCAGAAATTTTCTTGATGGCATCGCGTACTTGGTCATCCATAACGCCAGCATCAAAAATAATACTCGTCGACGACTGCCACCCGCGTGTTTCCGAGATATAATCCACAGTTTTTCTGATTTGCTTATCCGGCGAAAACACCGAGTAGAAGTGTTCGTTAGTATTGACGAAATAAGCGCCAACGATAACCAAAATATACACAACCAGTAGATACTTACTCTTCCTAAATGAAAGATTATTAATTTGAATTCTATTTGCCCATTTAATGCCAATGGCTTTTTGCGGGTTTACCCACGATCCCTTAAGTTTGAATAAGGAATGAATAGCCGGCGTATAGCAGAAAAGAATAATCCATTCCATCCCGGCGCCTATAGCCGCCCACAGACCTAATTTTTCAATTGATGCTAAGTCTGAAACCATCAGCGAGGCAAAGCCAACCATAGTTGTTAGCGATGTCATTGCGCTTGGCAAAATAAGTCGGCGATGGGCCGTACGAAATTTATCCTTCAGCATTAATGTGGATACAAAAATAAAGTCTTCTAAGGCCGCTACACCTAGAATCATAAAAAGGCTATCGGATAACGCATCGGAGGTGGAGCCAAACATCGCTTTCAGAGACATTAAAAATGCGTAGCCTACAATTAGATTGGTACAGTAGATGATTCCAGATAACCACGTTCCAAAAGAGAAGCGACATAAAACTAAAAGCATTATGCAAAAAGCAAAGTTGATCCACTGAGTAGTGCTCATTCCGTACAATACTTCTGAGATGTACTCTGCGTTGCCCACGTATGAGAAATCAGTATGCTGCCCAAACTGTTCTGATAATTGTTTTTTGATCTGATCTAGAGACGCCGGATCGAAACTGCCATATTTAAAGTTTTTAGACTCCTCAAATAAGACGTTGATAACGATATCGTTAGATCGACCGACGAAAATTTTTCCCCACAGCGATGATTTTAATTTTTCTAAAGAAATAATTTTGTCTGTCGAGTTTTGACAATCGAGTTGAATATAGCGGGGATAGAACAATATCTTATCTTCGAACTTTGCTTCTCGAACGCTAAAGCTTGAGCTGAGCGATTCCACAGACAGAGAATTTGCCAAGTTGTAATTTACATAGGTTCGTAGTGCACAGAGCTGCTTTTCGGTCCATTCACCTGATTTGCTACGGGCAAGAATTGTAACGCTGGGTTTTTCGTTGAAGTTCTCTTTCAGATATTGATACGACTGTGCACTAGGTAGTCCCTTAGCGTCCATGTCGTCTGCCGATAATTCCGTTTTCAGTTTGCCGATGTTAAAATAAATTATCACCAACACCAAGATAATCGAGCCTGCCCAAAGGACTGGGTGGCGAACAGAATGACGATGCGTTAGTAGTAAAACGTAGTGAAGCCGACGTAGAATTCTTCGAGAGATTTCAGACAGAGTAGAGATCAGAACGTCAATTCGGCTAGGTGGAGTTGGCATAAATTGAAGTCTAATTTATATTATGAGACAATCAACTAAGAACCCCTTCATAAACTCATCATTTGTGAAGGGGTTCTTATATAACGCGTTAATAATTCTGATGTTGAACGTTTTATAAAATATTGTTCGTATTGTTATGTAATCAATAAAGTTATAGGAGATAAAATTATGAGCAAACTTTTAAGTTTGGTAGCAGTGTTGACTTTCCTTGCGGTGGCAAACTCGGCTCCGAAAAATGCAGCTAACGATAAATGGCCAACAAAATATGAACCCATGGTTGGTATGCCTGACGAGGGTAACGTAGTTCCAGCGATTACTTACGAGGCCTATTTAAAAATGTCTGAAGACGTGAAGAATATGCCAGTGCGTAAACTAGCTGCCAATTACGACGACAGCAATATGAGCCAGGAGCTTAAGAGTTTACGTGATGCTATTAACAAACTTGGCTATGACAACAACGGGAAAAAACTTCCAAAGGAAGAATTATACAAAGAAGCTAATAAGCTTCATAAAATTTTGTTGGATGCTAAGGTTAACATCATGTCTAAACCCAACGATTACAAATTTGTAATGGCGCATTTAGCTCCAATGCAAGTTTATCGTAGTATTGTTTATCGCATGATCCCAGTTGTAGCTCCGTCACAAGCATTGAGACAGTCAATTGTAGATTCAATTCAAGACGCGTACGCAGATATGAAATTATTTTTCCCAGATTCTGAGTGGGAAGTCGGTTTTACATATATCACTGAACCGTTCGCGGCTGCTAAAGTCGATGGTGCTGATGTAGTAGGTTCATCGCCTCAATTTAAAAATGAAAGTGAAGTTCAAAACTTTCTTATCACTCGTGTAGCAACAGAAACTCAATGGGCAAATTCAGTTATTGCAACCATTAGTGTGCCAGTAACTGAACCGTTAGTGATCGACAATCGCCTTATTTATGGAAAATCAGCATTTGGAGCTGTTAATAAAGCGGATTTAGATCGTTACACTGTTGTAAGACAACAAGATGTTCTTGCAGCACGTGGTCGTTTTGAAAGACAGTTATATTCAATCAAAATGAATGCTGTTTATAATATTGAACGTTCGGCTCGTTTGGCTTCAGAAGTAGCCGCTCTTTATGGTATCGAAGTAGCCAAAGCGAAAATTGCTAGTCTGCTTAAAAAAGACCCGATGTCACCGACTCGCAAAGATAGAGTGGATATCGTAATGAACAATGAGTTTAAAAATTCATTCGTTAAAAATCCAAATGCTAACAAATATGTAAATGAAGCTATGGATCACTTAACTAACAGTGTGGTTGTTAATAAACTAGCATGGGAAATGTATACAAAATCAAATGATTCTGCGAATGCATTTATCGACCCTGCCTTTTTTAAAGCACGAATTCCAGAAACTAAAAAAGGTTTCGAAAATGCTATCGGCCTAGTATTCGGTAAACAAAGAACAGTGACGAGCGTGATCACTGGTCAAACAATTGAAATCAATTTCAGAGATTTCATTTTGAATGGTTTGCCTCATGATAGCAAAAACATGTTACCAACGATTTTTGATGATCAAGGTCCTCGTTATCTGACTCGTGATGGTATGAAGTACCGTGACTATTCATGGGGTCGTGCGATTGGTTGGGACTCAGCAATTTATCAAAATTTATTTCCAGAGTTAAAATCGATTATTAACGATCCAAAGCAGGGCAAGAGAGCGGCTGACTTAGCTGTAAATGATCAAATGAGAGTATTCACGGAAAGTCGTGGCGGTACAATTCTAGCTGATTTCTTATTGGGCTACGTACGCTAAAGTCCACAGTGACCGAAGATCAAAAGATCCTCGTTGCGCTTGAACTAGAACAGCTTAAGCGCAAAATGCAGAATCAAAAATACATCTTAACAGATACTATGATTGGAGAGTCGTTGGTTGCCCCAACGGCTCTTACTTTTAGTTTGTTCGAAATGGGTATCCAAAATAATAGATCTATTGCTCATGCAATGAAGAGATTAGGGTTTCCGTTTCACCACCGCTCCTCGGAGCCGGCTGCTTATGAGCGAATTTTCGGGCGCCCTTATATTAATGTAACTGCGTACGTGCAAGCCTCTATACCGTCTTGGCCAATTGATATTTCAGCTAACGGGAAAATCAAAACGTCGGTGAAACCATCGATTATCTTTTTGTGGCCGTTAGTGGTGTTTCAGTTGGCGAAAATAGTATTAAAGACTAAACGTTTTGCAGCCACCGCGATAACAGAGTGGCAATTTTTAAAACATCAAAGCATACTTCAGATTTCAGAAAATGAACAACGATCGGATTTGCTTCAGCAAATGAATGAGGCCGTTGATGTCAGCCAGAAATTTTTTTCGTTTCATATCGCCACTGATTTTTGTTTTGCGGGCATTCAGATCTTGCTAAAAATTTTGCATCGATGGTTGAATTTGCCTCATGACATAAATGTTTGGGATCCTGGATTTGAAGAAATGCCTCTGATTCAATTCCACTTAGATTTGTGGAAGCTCAGTCATGATAAAATTTCAAAAGAATCGTTTATCCAAAAACATGGAAATCGCAGTCATAAAGATTGGGAAATATCAGCAGCTAGATTTTATGAAGATAGTTCAGAATTGGGCAAACTGATCGAAGGTTTGAAATCTAAAGAAAATTTCGAAACTGTTTTTCAGCAGCAGCAAGTTGAAAAAACAAAACGTCAAACGCAAATAAAAGAACAATTGGGTGCAACTACTTCATTATATAAGAACTTGTATTTGAAATTAGGCCAGCGTTATTCCGAAATTTTTATTTTAAGGGAAGACTCTAAACGCCTTTGTTTTGATTGGATCGCTTTATTTCGTCGTATTGTTCTAAAGATCCAGGACACGTGCGGATGGGACGATGTTGTATTTCATTTGTCTTTAGACGAACTAAAGTGGGCTCTTGAATCAAAAGTGTCTTCAAAGCGCGCGGAAGTTTTTGCAATGGCCGCTGCTCGTAAACAGGCGATCGATCGGTTATCTCAAATAAAATTACCGGCGTTAGTCGATACCAGTCGTCTTGATGAAATTCTAAAATCACCCCAGTCGCCCCTAGGTAAGGATCTGGTGTGCCTGTCCCCTGGAGTGGTTGAAGGCAATGTAATAGTTGTTAATTCGGCATTGGATTGTCAGGCCATTGGTGAGAATCATATCGTAGTGACGCGTTTTGTGGATCCTCAGTATATTCCTTTCATGATCAAAGCAAAGGGTTGGATATTAGAGCAGGGCAGTTTACTTGGACACTCATCTATTCTGGCCCGAGAGGCACTGATTCCTGTTATATCAAGTTATAAAGGAGCTACTGACGAACTTGTTCAGGGCACGCGTATTTTATTAGACGCCAATGCTGGTGAGGTTCACCAGGTCCAAGGTCCAGAAGCGTCTTGATGGCATTGATCGTGCTTTCTTTCTGTTCTACACAGGAGCGCATGATGAACATAAATCCCCCAATGTTTAATGAAGGTCCGATTGCTTCACTGATGCGATTAAAAAGCATGAGCTTGGCAGAGTCCAAAAAAGATTTTCAAAAACGCCATGTTGTTGTGGAGATCGTGTACTTGTCCGGCGAAAACAGGTGGCAAATGTCGTTCGTTAAAAATCAAAATATCATTTTCCAAAAAACATTTTCGAAATCCTGTCGGTCTGCGATCATTGATTGGTTCCGGACTTATGACTTGGATCAGGACATTATCACGTCTTCGAGAGTTCCGTGGAAGGCCCTAGAGCGTGGGGAAAAATGGGTAGTCTCTGCGTATGTAAATCGGCGTTATTGGAATCAGCTAGAGCTTCCGGCCGAGCTTTCCCTATGCCAAATAATAAAATTGCCAGAACCTCGCAAACCGCAAACGACGCATATTTTTGGCGACAGGGATGAGATGGGTAAAATCTTGCAATTGCCTATCGTAAAAAAACGTCGCTAAACCTTTAGTGCGTGAAGCCAGTGCGCGGTCTTTGGTTTAAGCACAACACTCACGCTTGGTGTAAGGTCAACGTGAGCGCAGCGCAAATTAAAATTACGTAAGATTTGATACAGAATCCACTTTCCTTCCATCAGGGCCAATTGACTTCCAATACATGAACGTGGACCTGAGGAAAATGGAAAGAACGCTTTTTTATTGTAGTCTTTTTCGAATCGCTGGGGCTTAAACTCGTTTGGCTGATCCCAATATTTGTCACTGCGATGAGTGACATAGGGACAAATATTTATTGTGCTGCCTGCGGGAATAGGGAAACCTAAAATAGAATCTGCTCCAACGGAATCACGAGATATCATCCATACGGGCGGGAATAGGCGCATGGATTCTTTCAAAATATTTTCTAGGGGTAAAAGCTGAGCCAAGTCTGCATATTCAGAAATATCTGTTGATCGCGCAAATTCAGTAGCATCAATGAGCTTACTTGGGTTTTTTAGCAATAGTAAAAGTGTCCAGCTGAGCATATTGGCTGACGTTTCATGGCCAGCCATCACAAATGTAATCAATTGATCTTTTACCAGGTGGTCGCTGATTTCATGAGGATTTTTAGCTTGTTCTTGCAATAAAGTTTCCAAGTAGTCTTGATACTGACCCAGATTTTCTTTTCTCTTGTTGATAATTTCCAACATCAATTTATCGATCGTAGCTTTGTATGAATTGAATTTCCTACCTCTGGCGGTGAGATAATATTCGTTCCAGTCAATAAACGCTTCCATTCGATGATTCATAAATGAAACGCAGTATTCAAAAGCCGGAGACAGAACTTCCGTTTGTGAAGATAAATCTAAATGAAACATGGTTTGGCTTATAATCGACAACGTAAGTTCGATCATTTGCGATTGGGGGTTCATACCCTTGTTCTTTTCAATCCGATGGATAGCCGCCTCTGTAACATTTTTTATAGTTTGAAAATAGTCTTTCATGGCCGGCGGCGCAAAACCAGGTTGGGCCGCTTTGCGCATCTGTTGCCACTGTTGACCTTCTGCTGTCACTAAACCAGCACCTAAAAATGTCTTTAGTTTTTCATAGCGTTTGCTCTTTATGTAATTCTTATGATTGCCAACAAGAATATGCTGGACGGCCTCTGGGTCGTAGCACACGTAGCGGAGGGATCGTCCCTTTTGAAATCGTACAAGGCCTCCGTATTTAGTGTGCATGGAAAGAAATGTTCCCAGTGGATCATGAATCAACTGCGGGATAATGCCAACTAAAGGTAGACTATTAGGGCCCGGAGGCGCAAGATTAAGAGACATTATTAGGATTGTAGACGCTATGGAATTGAAAGACAAAACTATTATTATCTTTGGAGCCTCGAGTGGAATCGGCGAAGCCTTGGCTCGTAGTCTATCAAAGGATAATCGAGTCGGAACATTTAGTCGTCGCCCGTTTAACAGTCCCAATCAAAATAGTCTTCATGTTCAAGGAGATGTCACAAAGCCTGAGGACATTAAAAATGCAATGACCGTATTTAAAGACAAATGGGCGGCTATTGACGGTTTTATCTATAGTGTCGGAAAAGCTCAGATTACAGATTTTAAAAAGTTTCAAGCAGATGATGTCCGTAAACTTATGGACACTAATTTTTTTGGTTTTCTAAATTGTTTAGAAGCTATACTTCCTGATTTGTTGACGCAGAAAACGGGAATGATCGGCATGGTGTCGGCACTGATGGTTGGGCGTAGTTTACCAAATGGAGCCGCCTATTTTTCTACTAAAGCGGCTCAGCATGTATTTTTTGAAGGCCTCCGTATGGATCTGCAGAATCAAGGACTGCATTTCTTTGAAATTCGTCCAGGTTTAGTGGATACGCCGATGGCTCGCGAAGTAGATGTTAAGTCGGACAAGATGTGGAGTGCTGACAAGGCGGCTCAGCATATCATTCAACAAATGAAAAGAAATGAAACTGATATTTCTTTTCCATTGGATTTGAAATTAGTGACTCAGTCTTTAAATGTATTGCCGGATTCTGCGTATTTTAAAATAGTAAAGTCCCAGATGGATAAAAACTTTAGAAATAAAAACTAGTAGTTGATTAAAAGCCTAGATCTTTACCCAAGTTTAAAAACGCTTTCATATAAGCCTGTTGATCATTCGATCGATCGCAATACAAATTTCTCGCTATGGATGCGTCGTAAATGATTGAAGCGCCAGAAGAGTTTTTTAGGTGAACTCCTGGTTGAGCCGTTACTTCGCCAATTAAAACTAAATCATTAAACTGTTTGCGATACTCAGCTTCAAACGTATCCGATAGAGCGCTCGGGATACTAAAGATTAATTCATAGTCGCCAAACTCACCTGCTAATAGTGTCCAAGACGACAACGAGTATTTAGATCGCGCCTGCTCGGCCAGTGGATGTAGCAACGTATCCAGTGACTGCGGACACGAAATACCTTTACCGTTCACACGAACAAGTAGATCCAATGAATTTAAAAAACCATCGCTAGAATCTATCATGCTCGTTGCGTAGGATTTTATAGTTTGTGCTTCTTTCACTCGGGCGTGTGCTAGAAAATCGGCCTCATTAGAAAGAACTTGGGCTTTGTTAAGCCAGCGTTCAGCCACTAGGCTGTTTCCTTTGCCTGGTTTTGCTGTCGAATATATTTTATCACCAATATTCATTCCCAAACGGGTAATTGGCTTTGTATCCGAATGGCCAAGAACTGTTAAATGTAAACTAAAACCTTGCCCTGAGGCGGTGTCGCCGCCAAATAAAAACAATCCATATTTCTGAGCAGTATCATTAATGCCGAGCAATACGTTTTCAACAAAGGCGTGATCATGACTTCGACCAATGATCACGCCCTGTAGAAATCCCTTAGGATAAACGCCCACTGCGGCTAGATCGCTGAGTGCGGTTTCTAGTGCGTGACGACCAAGATTGCGAGGATCGGTAATTAACCCCCAAGCCTGTTCGTCGCCGACGATATCTAAGCTGAACGCTAGATAACTATTTGCGGACATTTGCAAAATCTCGGCGTCGCTTTGAAAAAGGGTTTCAGATTGCAAAGGACTGCGCTTAAAAAGCTGAAGGTGTTGATGTAAACTAGTAAACTCGGTCAATTGATTCAGCTTCATCCCAATACCCCTGAATGATGAGTCATTATATTTAATTTTTGAGGTATGCACTCGATAATAAATTCTTTACCGTAGTAGATTTCGCCGTCAAGTTCTAAAGGAATTTCCTGTGCGGCTTTTAAAGACAGAGATTTTCCTTTGAATTCAACGTGAGTGGGTGATGGGTATTCATTTTTCATAGTTAATTGCCAGAATACATTAAGAGTATGAAGTGGGCCTTGATCTTCGAATAGATGGAAATCTAGCAGTCCACTTTGGGGCGAGTTTTTTCGTTCGAAAAAGTAATCGCCAGTGTAGTGTTTAGCTTTCAAGAATTGAATATTTAAATATTTTTTCTGGGCGGCTCCATCTATGGAAACGGGTGTCGCAGAATACTTAAATAGGCTTTTTATAAAGATATAGTTATTTGCAGCTTCCGTCGACAGCCTCTTTAGTTTTTGAGTCAGTCCTCCAGGATAATTGAAAAGTAAATTTCCTAGTGCTAGAAAACCTATCGAGCCATTGGCTGCAAAGAATTTAGTTTCTTGTCGGCCATCTGCTGTTTTGAAAAAAACTTTTCCAATATCGATTCGCGTGGTTAAGGCAGGGTCCGCGACTACGGGAACATCATGTAAACGTTGAGTTGCGACCGATTTTAAAAAACTGCAAGAACTGCCAAGACCAAAAATTCCCAGGCGAACCCGCTCGAAGTCCGCATCACCTTGAAGTACCGAGTTAATCACGTGATGTAGCGTCCCGTCACCGCCGCCAATATACAAATCGTTATTGGATTGGATATGTTTTCGCATACGCTGAGTAATTTCTACTGGCGGTAAAAATACGGCTTTTAAATGAGGAAAATCAGATGCTATCTTGTTCCATTTGAACTGTGCATTCTGACCATAGGAATCTTGATTGATAAATATTTCAGATGGCATCGGGAAATAATTGAGTTTTCACCCGGATTTGTTCAAACACTTTAGCGGCATCCAAATCACCATCAATTTGGGTGACATTTTCAAGTTGCGAAAGGTAGTGTTCGAGGTTTTCTTTGTATTGATCTAGTTTGTCCCAAAAAAGTTTTTCATACGTAGACTGTTCGGTTTTGCGTGCCTTAATCGTTTCCGTAGAGCACTTAAGGTAAATCACTTTATCAGGATATTTAAAGTGAGTCTCAATGGAAAACCAAAGGGAAAGAGGGCTGCCCAGTAAATGCTCGCTAGCCGCGTATTTGGGGAGGCCCGCATTAAAAATAACCAGGTCGTAGGCATCAAAATCAACTTGTTTTTCACTTTGGAGAAGTACGGATTGTAAAAACAGCGAACGGGCTGCCGGCGTCATTTTTGTAAGAAAGATATCTAGAGTATTTTTCATTTCAATTTGTGGAACGGAAACAAATAATTTCAAGCTGTCCCAAATTGAATAGGCTAGAACTTTTTTATTCTTAAGCTTGCAATAGTTAACAATGTTTTCAATTTGAGTATCTTTGCCAGATCCATCCAGACCTGTGATAACCCACTTCATTACGCGTATCTCGCATAAGTAGATTTCAAAATATCAACAGCATCTTGAATGTCTTTTTGAGTGTGCGTTGCCATCAAGGACACGCGGAAACGTTCGCCACCTTTAGGAACTCCAGGAGGTTCTATGGGGTTAACAAACAATCCATTTTCGTGAAGTTTCTGCGATAGTACGCGGAAACTTTCCGGAGTGGGTGGGAACACCGGAACGATGGCGCTACCAGTGCGAGTATACTTGATACCGGCTTTGTCTAAGCAGTCGTAGAAGAATTTAATATTTGCATGTAGTTTGTCTACACGTTCTGTTGATCGCTCTAAAATATCTAAGCAAGCTAAAATTACGGCCATTGAAACAGGAGATAAAGAGGCCGTAAAAAAATAGGGGCGCGAGAAGAATCTTAAAAAATTAATAGTATTCTTGTCGGCAGCGAAGAAGCCACCAGTGATAGAGAAGGCTTTCGAGAATGTACCCATCGCATACTGCAAACGATGCGTAATGCCGACCTCTTCGGCCATGCCTCGCCCTTTACCCATTACGCCAGTTCCGTGGGCGTCATCGATTACATATTTAGCTTCATATTTTTCACAAACGTCAGAGATTTCTTTAACAGGTGCCAATTCACCGTTCATTGAATACACGCCCTGAGTGGTTACCCAAAGATCACGTTTAGTATCTTTGTCGCGGTATTTTTTTAGCATTTTTTCTAGGTCGGCTGGATCGTTGTGATTAAAACGGAACGCTGTTTTTCTGCCGAGCTTAATTCCATCCACAACAGAAGCATGTGAAATTTCATCAAAGAATAAAAGTGCGGAATCTGAGACAAGAGTCGTTACCCAAGTTAGGCTGGTCATATAGCCCGATGGTAAAATGATGCAATCTTCTTTGCCTTTGAAGTGGGCGAGGCGTTCTTCTACCGTTCTATGCAATTGAGAGGTGCCATTTAATAACATTGGGCCGCCCATACCCAACCCTTGCGTATCTATAGCTTGTTTTGCTTTTTCTTTAACTTCTGGATCGTTCGCAAAACCAAGGTAGTTATTAGAACCCATCATGATCATGTCGATAATTTTCCCAGATATCGGGTCCTTAACTAAAACGCGACGATCAACTGGCGAAATAATCTCTCGATGATAAAGTAATTTGCCTTCATTATATAGGGGGCGAAAATAACTTTCAAAAAAATCAACGTCGGCGTCGATCTGTCCTTTAAACTGACTTGCAAGAGTAAGTAAGTTAACCGCATCTGATGTATTGTCATTCCAAGTGGTCGAATTATCCATTTTTAGAGCGTAAGTTTTTTATAGGGCCTTGTCCACGAATTTTGCTGATACCATTTGTAAGTTGAAGATATGGTTTCATTCAAATTATGCGAATAGTTGAAATTCATATCCGCCGTGAATTCTGTGGTGTCGAAAACCCAGTAAGGAGCCATGATCTCGTCTATTTTGTTTAGATTTTTATTCGTTTTTTTGCCAGTAAAAAACTCGATCCAATCAAAAAATTTTAAGTATAGCCAAGTCAATGTATAGTTTAAATATAAAATCTTAAGAGGCTTTCCTAGAAAGGATTCTATAGCCATCTGCATTTGATTCCAATTGGCGGTTTCAGGATAGGCAATATGATAGATTCTATTTATCTTATCAGAGAACAACGCGGTTTGAATGGCTGAAACTAAATCAGCAACGTGAACAAACTGAAAAATTTTATTTTTCTGTCCAAGTATGGGAAACTGACCTTTGTCGGCCGTTTGAAATATTTCAAGAAACGTCTTGTCTTCAGGGCCTAGAATGGGCGCAGGTCTAAAAATAACTGAAGGGAGTCCAGAGCTTAAAACCTTTTTTTCTGCGAGGAGTTTGGTTTCTCCGTAAAATGAAAGTGGACGAGGTGTTGCTGAAGACCTCAATTTATTAGACTCCGAGTCACTTGGGCCAAGAGCGCTTTGAGATGAAAGAAAAATAATTTTTTTTAAGTTCTTTGGGAGTTGAGCCAGTAGTTCCTGAGTAACGACTAGATTCGATTCCAGGTAGCTATCGTATTTAGCCCCCAGCATCGTTCCAGCACAATGCACAACGTACTGAATCGGTGCCAGTGACTGTGTTAACTGTCCCAGCTCTTTAAAGGTTCCTGATAGAATTTTTAGATGTTTATAATCCAAAGAGCCCCATTTAGTTTTGAATACATCAACCTGGCTCGGCAGCATAAACGCGTACACGGTGTAGTGTTTCGTGAGTGCGCGGCAGACATGAGTGCCAACGAAACCGTCTGCGCCAGTGACTAAAATAATTGTTTCTCTTGTGTTCATTCTGATTTATCGTTTCATACAATATGGTGTCCTTCAATCATAAATACGATTACATCCTGTTGGATTTAGATGGTACTCTAGTAGAGTCACCCAAAAAAAGATTTTTGCTCTATAACACCATTGGTCTGTTTAAACGATTCGTTAAAGTTTTTGGATATCTGAGGACAGTTTCCATCGTAACAAAAGCTGTTTCTTCAATGTTGAATAACGATACGGATCAAGTTAACTACGAGCGTTTGGTGGAAATGTGTCATCATGAATCCAAAGCGCCAAAAGAAATTATTCAGAAAGAACTTGAGCACTATTATCACCAAGATTTTTTAGCTTGGCAAAAATTGTTTACGCCGGTTCCTGGAGCAGTTGAGTTCGTAAAGAAAGCCAAAGCCAAGGGGAAAAAGGTGTTTGTTTGGACTAATCCGATTTGGCCCGAATTTAATGTAAAGAAGCGATTGGAGTGGGGCGGTTTCGATGTTACTGATTTTTCTGGCTTTACACACTCGCAAAATTCGACTGGCTGCAAACCTCATGTTCACTATTTCCAAACGTCATTGAAACTATTTAATTTGGATCCTACCCGGTGTGTTTTTGTAGGAGACAGTGAGTATAAAGATGGACCGGCGCGATTGGTGGGGGTTGAGACCGTAATTCTTTCATCGAATAAAGAAAAATCTTGGAAAGAACTTTCTGAAAATCTTTTGATTTAAGAAATTAAGTCTTTTGATAACGAGAGTGCCCATGTTTGTTGTGACTGCAAGTAAAACGCAGGATCTTTAATGTCTGCCAGTAAATTACGAATAGGACTTAGATCAATCGAGTTCTGATTGATTTGCATTTGTTTCAACGAATTGTTAATTCGACCTATATTCATATAGGTAAAACCATTTGATTTCATATCGGCCTCAAACGCATCTTTTTTTTCGTGTGGCACCGTAAAGAGCAATTCAAAATCGCCAAGATGAATGCTCGCAAATAATATCAACGGAACTTTGAGTTGAGCCGCAATCTGTTGGCTGACGGGGTGAAAGTGTGATGGGTTCAGCTCGAGTTCAGGTTGGGCTCCATTGATTGCGCATAGAAAGTCAATCGCTGCTAAGAGAGCATCACTTGTATCAATGCATGTGGATGCATAACGGCTGATCACCTGCGCTTCCTTTAGTCGCGCTTTTGGCTTGAAGCTGCTTTCGATTTTATTAGCCAGTTCTTGAGAATGATTTTTAATTACGAAGTTAGCAAAACCGGTCGCTACGCCCATCCCAACAGGACCGGTAATATACAAAAGATCGCCGTCACGCGTACCTTTGCGTGATAATTTCATCGATGTCGCTCGCTGACCGATGGCCGTGCAGGAAACCAAGAAACTAGACGAAACATTCGTATCGCCACCCAAAAGATGAGTGCCATGAAGTTCAAGCGCGTCGCGCGTTCCTTGCCAGAATTGAGATGAAAAATCGTTGGACGTAGTGTTCGGCTGGCTTAAACCAATTAAGGTTCCTAGAGGCTCGGCGGCAACAGCGGCTAAATCGGACAGACTTGAAACAACGTTGATCCAGCCAATGATGTACGGGTTAGAAATCAGTTTCCATTCCAGTTCTTCACACAAAATGTCACTGGTAAGAGCGATGTCTTTTTCTAAACCTAAATTCAAAATTTCAGCATCTGATTCGTAAATATGATTGCGTTGATAGGGTGCTCTTTTGAAGAGCGAAACTAGTTTAGTTATTTTTTCGATTTCAGCAATGTGATTCACGAAAGTCTCTTTATCGTTCCTGAGTTGGTGTCGACTTCAATCAGATCACCATTCTTGATGGTTTTCAAGTTAACTACTTGCAGAAGGCAGGGGATTTTCAGTTCCCGGGCTATAATAGCACCATGACTGAGCAGGCCACCGGTTTCTGATACAATGGCAATCGATTTTACAAACGCAGAGTGAAAATTCGGTGACGGCGTTTGGCAAAGCAGTATGCAGTTTTCAGGACATGCCTCCAAAGACTCGTAATCATTTACCCAGAAGACTATGCCGCGGGCTTGTCCCATGCTGGCCACGATTCCAGATAACTCTCTGCCAGGCGAAGAAGTTTCTTCCGGCTTAAGCGTTTTAGACGTATAGAAAATAGATTCGCGATGGGCAATATCGGCCTCATTCAATTGATCTGCCGCTATCGATTTAATGTAAGACCGGCGCTCCTGAATCGTTTTTTGAATCGATGATATATCGACTTTCTGGCCTTTGAGTATTTCTGCGTGGGTCGATTGCACTTCGTCGAGTGTCAAAAAGAACAAATCATTTCGATCTTTAAGGACCGAGTGTTTAACCCATTCGTCGGCAATTTTATAGAGAAGGGTCCGTACAGTAGGAAATTGGTACGAAGCATAGAAGCGGTGCTGTTCATCGCAGGCGACAAGTTGAATAAACTGCGAGACAATTTCATTTTCAGAAATAGTTTGATTGGCTCTTGATGGCATAGTCGAGTCATGCCGTTCTTTGATCATTTTTTTTATTAGATCAGACTTCTCTGAAAATGTCGGTTGTGCGATATCCCAGCTTAACGACAGATGCCCCAGCTTTTGAGTTACAAATGTTAGTATGTGCTGTTCATCCGTCAGTAAACTGCCTTCGGCAATTAGATGGTTAATATGATGACTAATTTGAAATGGACTTTGTGCGGTAAGTGCGGCAATAGAAACGGTTTCCTTTTTCCATCGTGCTATCTGTTCAAGTATACCTCTAAGCAAATTCTTGTAAAAGTAGATAGCAAAATCCAAGCGGTTGTAGGCACAACCGTCGTTTTCAATTTTAGTCATTAGCATATTGAAGTCGCTTTGGGTCGGTTGCCAAGATAGACCGGTTAACGTGTTATCATCAAAATTTTTCAAATGCTTTGCGAGTTCGTTTTGCCAATCGTATATAGTTCTTTGAATCTTTGGCTTGAATTCCTTTTGATAAATTCGTTTGACCCAGCGGACTTTGAACGGTTCATTTTTTTTTGAAATTAAGGCTGCATAGATCGCGTGCCAAAGAGCTCTTAAAAAAAGTCCTGTCAATGCCGTTAATGAAAAATGATAGAATGGAATTCGCTTAAAAAAATCTTTTCCTGAGTATAAATAGCCATCAATCCACCGTGTGACTTGGTCTTTAGTGAGCGTCCTAAGATAGAATTCACTGCGGATCGATTTCAAATTAACATCTAAAGCCGATTGCAAGACACTCCATCCTAAAGGGGATAGAGCTTCGGGAAAACGCTCTTTAGATTCTTCACGAGTCCAAATCATACTCGGCCTCACTCAAGCTTGGTTTTGATTTGCTCGATAGAATCTACCGGCAGTTTTAATGATTTAATTTTCTGAGACAGTGTTTTGGGGAAACGGACTAAAATGCCCAAGGTTAGAACGCTGAAGATAAAATGTCCTATTGATGCTATAAGATCGACATGGTGTTTAGCAATCAAAAGAAAATGCAATTTCCAACCCAGATCAAACGCAAAGACGCGAGATAATAAATAAGAGTTTTTAATATATGCATAGCCTAGAGACACGATACTAGGACTGTCGGGCAGGCTTTGCATATAGATGACATCTTTCTTTTTAGGCCAGACAAAGTGCTTCCACATTTTCATTAGGAAGTAGAGTTTTTCATAAAACATATCGGCCAATGAAAATAGCGCGTAATTTTTTTCAATACGACTTGTTTGTGTGCTGCGTGACCTAACCAAGTAGTAAAGTTCCCGACAGCGAATTGCGGTGTCCGTGACAATAAAAGGATCCGTATGGGGCTTGAGTTCTGCGATCCAGGTTTCAAAGACAGAGTTCGGCTGAATTCGGTTTAGCAGAGATAGGCTTCTGTAAATAGGATTATAAGCCTGCGTAGAATGAACGAGCTTTAAAAAAGCTTCAGATGAAATTGAGCCGTGTTTAGCCCGATACCAATTTAAGGGGTCACATAGCTCCTTTAAACCGGTTTTATAGTAGGCTAAATGAACTACCAAGTGAAAGAAGAAGTATAGATCATTCAGTCGCAGACATGGAATTCCTAAGTATGAATGAGGAACGGTGTTGTCCCAAAGCTCGGTCTCTGAAATCTTTATTTTAGATAACGGCGTAATGATATTCCAGTGAGTGCCTAAAACACAGTCCATAGTTTTGGTAAAAAATGGTGGCCAGTGATGCGAAAATTTTTCTTGTTTTCGGTAATCGTTTCCCCCCAGGCTTGCGGCGCAGAGTAACTGTAGCTGGTTGTAAATCTCAGCTAATTGACCCAATGATGATTTTTGAACAATGAAGTCGACGTCATTCATTTTCTTGTAATATAGAGAGCCATACAGAGAATCTGCGAGGGCCTGACCTTTCAATATCACAAATGGAATTTGTTTTTGATACAGGGTCGAAAAAATTTCTTTTGCCTCTGCGTTTCTGAGCGAATTTTCTTTGGCGACTTTGTCGTAAGTTGTTTTTAGTTCTGTTTGGATGTGTGCAGGGATTGCTAAGTTATGCTTTTGAATGTTTATGTAGACCAAGCTGTCGCAGGCATTAAGTTTTACTAATTCCAAAAACAACGGCCACTGATTTTGCCCGTGAAGTGTATCCAGCAGGGTAACAAGACGTTTGTGTTCGTTGGACGTCAATGACTGCAGATTCAATAGACAGATAGTTTCGGAAACTTCATTTTTGAATTTGAACATGCCCAGCTTTCAAGATCTCTTCGTTATCTTTTTCATATCGAGTTTTAAATATCCAATCCCAGATGCACAGGACTTTGCCAAAATTATTATACATGCTTTCCGGTTGATGATGCCAGCGATGCAGTTCTGAGGTGTTCAAAACTTTATTGAGCAGAAACGTACTGTGTCTGAAATTGACGTGAATCAATATGCCCGTGACGCCACTTAATGTAATAAATAAATACTGTACATGAGGACTGACTCCGAAAAGCAGCAATGGCAAGAAATAGAAAAAGGCACTCAGAAAAATGTCGAGCACGTGAAAAGTAGCCGAGTTGTTCCAGTAAACCGTCTTATACTGATGATGATACTTATGGATTGACCAAATGAGATCAGATTTATGTCCTAGGTAGTGATATATGTAGTAAAAAAGTTCGGCGACAATTAAAATTGCGAATGTTTGTGCAATTGCATTCCAGTGATGCGGCCACAGAAAACTAAGAGTAGGAATCTGCGCGGTTTTTAAGTAATTGCCAATAATATCGATAAGGATAGAAATGAACGGTAGTTGAACGAATGTGAAATAGCTATCCCAAATAAATTGCTTAGTGAACATTTTAAACTGACGATCGAAGGGAAGAAATACTTCCAAAGCAAATGCCGTCAATAAACTGCCCACGATTAAAAGTAAAGACAGCTGCTGGATTTCCGTCACATTCAATCGGTCATGCAATACAAAAATAGGCGCGATAAAAACCAAAATAAATAGTGGATAGATTGCGTGATGAAAAAAATGAGCCATACTTTACTATCATTTTCACGATGCAAATATGTCAACGTTTTCGCCCAAGAAAACAGAAGTTTTTTCATAGGTGTCTAAAGTTAAGTCAGGCCGAATTTCACCAGAATCGACTCGTTACGTTTGAGTTAGGATTTGAAATTGCAAACCTCGTGGGCGTAACTGTAAACCACTATTTTTTAAAGGAGACTCTATGTCATTTTCAAAGGCTATGATTGCCGCTCTTGTTATATTCTCAGTCGGGCAGGCTAAGCCCATAATCAACGGTCACAACATTAAAGCGTACATCGATTCCGTAAAAATTAGTGTTGTTGTTAATGGTAATAAATACGAAACATTTTCGTTATCAGCTCAAGGTATTGCGTCTCCAAGCGGTGAAGTTCGTTTGATTCAACCAAAATTGAAATTAGGCAAGGCTCACTATGGAATCGAATTAGATTCACGCGGTATAGGTGCTCCTATTCACTATAAAGCTGTAACTGGAGTTGCAGAGCGAATCTGCGATGTTATGGGTCGTAAGCCCGTTGTGGATGCGGCTGGTTTATTAAAAACCACAGCTTATCAAAGTCCATTTCAGTCGATTCGCTTAGATATCAGCGGAGCGAATGGTATTTTGATTTTTCTCGCGACTATGTCTTCAGGTAATCAAAAAGTTATCGATTCTATTACGTGCGAATAATTAGTAAATTTATTTTCATCGAAAAAGGGCGTCTCTAATCGGGACGCCCTTTTTTTTACGGTGTTCATCTGTGAATAATGCGATTTCAAGAAAATTATATAAAATACTCGATAAGCCTAAAGTCTAGCTAAAATACTCCGAAAGGTTACTACGACCAACGCGCGTCGGTCGAGGCAAAGAACCTGACTAACGAAAGGAGTTAGGATGCCAGGGAAACCTGATATCTGACGAGTCTCAAAGAAAAAGATCATGAAACAAAAATGACTTAAAGGAGACTCTGAATGCACACGTATTTTAGAAATAAATCAGACAAACAACATTTGATCTTGGAGTTGTTAGAATTATCAGATCACCCGGAGACGGGGCCGCCTTAGCGGAACAAATAATAAAATGCTAAATTAGAAAAGCTTCGAGGAATCGAGGCTTTTTTAATTTTTGTGCCCCTTATTTTCTATAGAGCCTTAAAACATATTTTTGATCTGGGATATTTTGATCCCTATCTAATTCGATAAGTTTTCCTTCTATAAGAAATTCGCTTTGTGTGTATTTCATTTTTCCAATAACATGTTTGTTTTCTCCAAGAACTAAGAAGCGAATGAGCGGGATAGTTGGCAAGTGGTGTTTATCGAATTTGATTTTGGTGTTTTGGTTTTCGGGGACAAGACCCGTAACTCGGTCAGTGCCATCAAAAACATTATTAAAGTAGGTTTTAAAGCGTCCATTCGGTTTTTTTATAAAATACACGGTCGCAGCTTGTTTCGTAGATTCCTTAAATGTGACTTGGATAAAGTCTTTTACTACCTTTCCAGTAAAACGATCTTTTAAAATATAGAGTAGCCTAAACTGCAAATCCGAGGCACGCGAAAAGTATTTATAAACACAATGAACTTGAGTTCTTAAGACAAGTTCTTGGACCTCTAACGTTTCTAATAAAAAATTTTCTGTTTCGATCAAAATTTCATTACGGTTTACTGAAGTTTCTCTCTTTAAAGATTTCTTTTTTCGGGCTGCAATTTCCAAAGTCGATTCTAGTTTGACTTTAGAGTTCCTTGAATGGGCTGATTTTACACTTAAAAGAAAATCTTCTTTTTCTGAATTCGATAAACTTAATTTTTCGAGTATGCTGACTGCTAAACTTTCCGAGATTCCCTTTTTTTGATTTAAAATATGTGACAGTGTAGTGGGAGAAACATTAAGCAGGTGAGCGAACTTTCGAAGGGAAAATTTTGGATCTCCTTTTTGTCGATTTAAGAGTGTGTTTTTAAGAATTTTAATATGATATAGCGATTTGTTTCCCATATGATATTAACGTATATCCGATTTTGTATCTTGTCCAACGCTGGATTGTCTGCCGCTGTTTCCTTTGTTTGCTGTGTTTTTTTTGACTTGAGTTTGCTCGTCGTTTCATTAAAAACAGTGTCCAAACTATAGCGATTAAGGAGTCGAGATGGGAAAAAACAGAGTCTCAATTATTTTAGTATTTAGTCTAATATCTGCATTTTCAAGCGTTCTGCGTGCTTCGGATTTGTCAGAATTGTCTAAAGTGAACTGTAAAAACTTGAACCAGGTACTGAATAATTTTGGTGGTTTAAAGTCATTCTACATTAGCGTTCCTAGAGATTGGTCCAATGAAAAAGGTTCTCGAATACCATTGTTTGTTTGGTACAAAAAAGGTGAATTTAAGTACCCACCATTGTTATTGCTTCATGGCGGGCCCGCAGCCAATTCAGCGTCTTTTCCTTCAAAATTTGCCGATTTAATAAAAAAATATCCAGGTGATGTAGTCTCGCTTGATCAACGCGGAGGAAACAGCTGTTCTGCGGATTTGACGGGGAACTTGCCGCTAACAAGCTATATTCACTTGCAGGCGACAAACATAGTAAATGATTTAGAGTATCTGAGACGATATTATTTTAGCGGCAGAAAGTGGCGTGCGTTTGGGCAAAGTCGGGGTTCATTGGTGCTTCATATGTATCTTAACTACTTTCCTAATTCTTTAGAGTCTGTCCATGCTCATGGTTGGTCTTTGATGGATTCAGGCCAAGCCAGTAAAATGACTTTTATAAGAGCCAATGCCTACTTGCGAACTTCAGAGGCCTACTTAAAAAAGTACCCTCAAGACAGAGCTATTGTGGCGAAAATTAAAAGGTCGATAAATAATCAAATTTGCTGGCCGGCCTTTGAAGGTCACACGTACTGTGGCCCTTCGGTCGTCGATATTTTTGGCTACGATTTAGGAAAGCCTACAAGCTGGGACGGTATTCATAAAAATTTAGTCGGCACTTTAGATGCGAATGGAAATGTAAACCCCACCGCACTTTACAATGTAATACTAAAAGCAATTAAATCGGATGGTTTTGCGTGGATAAATTATATCGCGGCGACGTTTTCCCAAGAGTCTTTTTATCCAGATTATGCGTCTTTGGTCGCTTTGAGAAACTTCCCCATCTATAATATGCCGGTACTTTCAGAAATCCGATATCTTTCCGACGTTATTAAACCTAGCCATGGAATAAAATGGCGATCAAATTCGTTTGTGCCCGATTATGCTAAAATAAAATCCTATCTAGAGAGGAATCCTAGGTTCAATTATTTTCTATATTCGGGCGCACTCGATTCGATAGCTCCCGTTGAAATTTTTCAACACGAAGTCTCAAAACTTGGAGGCGCTGTAAAATATAACCACTTCTTAAATTCGGGCCACGATGGATGGTGGTCTGAGCCACTTATTCAGCAGCGACTTTTACTTTTTTAAGCCTTCACCTCAGTCATGCCACCCATTCTGTTCAACGGGTGGCTAGGTTTTTAGCCCCTACAAAATATCTTCAAAAAAGGCGCCGCGATTTAAATTTCTATCGTGAATTTGAATCTCTAAAATCCAACGGTGGCCCGCCACCGTTTCGGGGACTTTTCTGAGTTCACCGCGATAGTGGATTTGGTGAGGAAAATCCCCCACGCGATGACCACTTGCGCCTTTGGTGACAAATTCATAGCCCAGTTTTTCGGCTTCGGTGATGGCAAATTGATAAAGTGCCTGACCAGACAGTTTCTCTTGGCTCCATTTTGATTTTACCTGATCGAACAGCATTTTAGAGCTATCGCGTAACCGAGCATAATCCGGGTTGTCGCCTACGGCAAAGGTTTGTCCATAATCGCATTCATGTCCGGCAATAATAGGGCCCAGATCAAGAAAGAAAATGTCATTTTTTTGCAGAATGACATTGGGCTCAGATACCTCAGAGTACGTTTTTAAGGTGTTAGGACCGAAGCGGATTTTTGGTGGATGCCAGTTCTTGCCGAAACCGTGTTTCGCCAAGGTGGATTTTGTGATTTGGGCCGCCTCAGTCTCGGTCATTCCAGGGCCTATTTCTTGAGCAATTTTTTGAACACAGACAGATAAAAGTTTTTGCCCCGAAAGCAGTGTTTCGACCGAGAATTTGTCTCCGTTGTTTTCTATAGCCAGCATGCCATTTCCTATCTTTTATTTGACCCAATTTAGTCCAAAGGAGTACGTTGGGTCATCTTAAAAAAGGAAAAGATATGAAGAAACATTTGGTTCGTGTGTATCCATCAAAGGAAAAACTAGATCGTAAAGATCAATTAGCTTGGAAAATGGCTGAAGTGGCTACTGACAGTGTGGCTCTTGATTCAGCGTCAGTTGAAATGGTTATCAATCGTTTGATCGATAACGCCTCTGTAGCGATTGCGTCTGCGAACCGACGTCCCGTAGCGTCTGCGCGTGCGATGGCTTTGTGTCACCCACGTACTGGTGGCGCGACTGTGTTTGGTATGCCGAATGATCAGAAATTTTCTCCAGAGTGGGCAGCCTGGGCGAACGGAACGGCAGTTCGTGAACTTGATTATCATGATACATTCCTTGCGGCTGATTATTCTCACCCTGGTGACAACATCCCACCAATATTAGCTGTCGCTCAAACTCTGGGTAAAAACGGTAAAGACTTAGCACGCGGAATGATGACGGGTTACGAACTTCACGTAAACCTTGTAAAAGGCATCTGCTTACACAAACACAAAAAAGATCATATCGCTCACTTGTGCCCGGCTTCGGCTGCGGGGATTGGAACGCTTCTTGGTCTACCTACAGAAACAGTGTACCAAGCGATTCAGCAAGCGGTTCACGTTTCATTCAACACTCGTCAATCGCGTAAAGGTGAAATTTCATCTTGGAAAGCCTATGCGCCAGCTCACGCTGGTAAATTAGCCGTTGAAGCCGTTGACCGTGTAATGCGCGGTGAAGGCGCGCCATCACCAATTTACGAAGGTGAGGATTCAGTTATCGCTTACATGTTAGACGGTAAAGATGGAAAATACGAAGTTCCATTGCCAGAAGCCGGTGAAGCTAAAAAAGCTATCTTAGACACCTACACTAAAGAACACTCTGCGGAATACCAATCACAAGCGTTGATTGATTTAGCATTCCGTATGAAGCAAAAAATCACTAACTTTGATGACATCACGGGTATCCACATCCATACATCTCATCACACTCATTACGTTATCGGTACAGGTGCGAACGATCCACAAAAAATGGATCCAAAAGCCTCTCGCGAAACTCTGGATCACTCGATCATGTACATCTTTGCAGTCGCTCTACAAGATGGTTTCTGGCATCATGTTAAGTCATATGCTCCAGAACGCGCCGGTCGTCCAGACACTGTGGCTTTATGGCATAAGATCACAACATCTGAAGATCCTAAATGGACAGAAATGTACCATGCACAAGACCCAGATAAAAAACGTTTCGGTGGCCGCGTAGAAATCACGTTCAAAAACGGAACAAAACTAGTTGATGAATTGGGCGTAGCGAACGCGCATCCAGCGGGCGCAAAACCATTCAAACGTGCCGATTACATCCGCAAGTTTGATATGCTAACAGAAGAAATCATCACTAAAGACGAACGTAACCGTTTCATTTCATTGTGTGAAAACTTAATGGATTTAAAACCAGAACATGTTCAACAATTGAACGTTCAAATTCCAATCGAAAAATTAACTTCGAACAAACGAGACACTAAAGGAATTTTCTAATGTTGTTTCCAGAAATCACCGCAAGTAACAAAAGAGCACTGTTTCGAGACAAATTAAAATCGGGCAAACTATTAGTTATGCCCGGCGCTTTCTCGCCATTGTCAGCCATGTTGATCGAGAAGAAAAAGTTCGACGGTGTGTACATTTCAGGTTCGGTGATGTCTAACGATTTAGGTTACCCGGATATCGGTCTTACGACATTGTCTGAAGTAGCTAATCGTGGTCGTCAAATCGCACGTTCTGTTTCGATCCCAAGCTTGATCGATATCGATACAGGTTTTGGTGAACCAATGAACGTAACTCGTACGGTTCAAGAAATGATCGAGATGGGTATTTGCGGTGGTCACTTAGAAGATCAAATGAACCCAAAGCGCTGCGGTCACTTGGATAACAAATCTTTAGTCTCTACTGATGACATGGTTAAAAAAATCCAAGCCGCTGATCGTGGTAAAAAGCTAGATCCTGGTTTTTTAATCATGGCCCGAACAGATGCTCGTGCCTCTGAAGGTTTAGAAGCTGCTATCAATCGCGCTAAAGCGTACGTTGATGCTGGCGCCGAAGCGATCTTCCCAGAAGCATTGCAAGACTCGAAAGAATTCGAAGCTTTCCGTAAAGCCATCAAAGTTCCTCTGCTAGCGAACATGACTGAATTTGGTAAATCTCGTTTGTTAACTCAAAAAGAATTATCGGATTTGGGTTTCAACATCGTGATCTACCCAGTGACAACTCTTCGTCTAGCGATGAAAGCTGTGGATATGGGATTAGATGCAATCATTAAAGACGGCACACAAGAAAACATCGTACCGAATATGCAAACTCGTAAAGAGCTGTATGAATTAACTCGTTACGAAGATTACAACGATTTTGATAAAAGTATTTTTAATTTTAAAATTTAGGAGGAAGAATGAGCACGCAAGATAATTATGTGAATCCAGATTACGTACCCGAACCAGAGAAGGTAAATACCAAAAAAGGTTTAGAAGGTTCAGTTATCGATACATCAAGTGTTTCTAAAGTTAACCCGGATACTAACTCTCTTATTTACCGCGGTTATCCAGTTCAAGACCTAGCTGAAAACTGCCGTTTCGAAGAAGTGGCGTACTTAATGTACAAAAGCGAATTGCCAACAGCGGCGCAATTAGCTGAGTTTGAAAAATTAGAACGATCATACCGTGATATTTCTAAAGACAGCTTGAACGTAATCAAAGCGCTTCCAAAAAAATGTCATCCAATGGATTCAATCCGTACAGGAGTGAGCTTTTTAGGTTGTGAAGATGAACGCATCTGGGATGCTACACCGGCAACTAATTATGACAAAGCCGTTCGTTTATTAGCTAAAATCCCTACTATGGTAGCTGCGGATTTCCGTTTCAAAAAAGGTTTGGATTTCATTCCTCCAAATAAAGATTTATCATTGGCAGAAAACTTCTTCCACATGTGCTTCGGAAAAGTTCCTCAGAAAGAAGTGGTAAAAGCATTTGACGTTTCGTTGATCCTTTACGCTGAACATTCTTTCAATGCGTCTACATTCACTTCACGTGTTGTGACGTCGACTGAAAGTGATATCTATTCCGCGACAGTGGCTGGTATCGGTGCTTTAAAAGGACCTTTACATGGCGGCGCAAACGAAATGGTTATGCACATGATGAAAGAAATTGCTGATCCGGCTAAAGCAGAACAGTGGATGCTGGATGCATTAGCAAACAAACGTAAAGTGATGGGCTTCGGTCATCGCGTTTATAAAAAAGGCGATTCACGCGTTCCAACTATGCGCAAGTATGCTCAGTTAATGGCTGATGTGACTGGTGAAACTAAATGGATGCGTATGTACGACAGTTTAGAAAAAGTTATGGTCGAGAAAAAGAAAATCTACCCTAACTTGGATTTTCCAGCGGGCCCAGCGTACTTCATGATGGGTTTTGAAATCGATTTCTTTACTCCTATTTTCGTAATGGCGCGTACGACGGGCTGGTCGGCACACATTATGGAGCAAGCGGCTAACAACCGTATCATCCGTCCTTTGAGCGAGTACATCGGTGCTGGCCAAAGAAAAGTGACGCCAATTTCTGAGCGTCGCTAATTATTTAAAGTTCCTGTTACAATAGAAAGAAAGCCTTGAGATCAAGGCTTTCTTGTTTTTCCACCAGAGGTTGTGATGAAGTTAGTCTTAAATCTTTTCTTGGTTCTATTACTTGGCATTGGTTGTCAGTCCGCTTCGACAGCAACGGATACTACTAAAAAAGACGAAGCCAAGATCCAAGAAAATAAGCGTCCAAAAAACAATGATCTGATTCCGCGCGGAATCGATGTGGCTACGACACCAGAGCTGATAGCCTTTGGTTCCTGTGCCCATCAGGATAAACCACAACCGTTATGGGACGTAATTGCTAAAAATAGTCCCGAGTTATTTATTTTCTCGGGTGATAATGTATATGCGTCGCAACCGGAGACAAAACCGATTGGGGCTCAATACAAAAAATTAAATTTAATTCCAGAGTTCCGTCGCTTCCGCGAGCATGTACCTATCTTTGCTACTTGGGATGATCATGACTATGGAGTCAATGATGCGGGTTTTGACAATCCTGAAAAAGACGAAGCCAGACGTGAATTTCTAAATCAGTGGACCTATGTTCGCGACTCATTGGCAATGGGACAAAAGGGTGTTTACCACACAAAAATTTTGGGTGGTGTTAAAAAGAAGTCACCTACGCTACAAATCATCATGCTTGATACACGTTGGTTCCGTTCACCATTGAAGAAAATTGAAGATCCTGCAAATCCGCTTAGAAAGTTTGGTCCGACAGATGATAAAAAAGCGACTGTGCTTGGTGAAGAACAGTGGGCGTGGTTAGAGCGTCAATTGCGTAAACCAGCTGATGTTCGCATCGTTGTTTCGAGTATACAATTTGTTGCCGAAGAACACGGCTTTGAAAAGTGGGCGAATTTTCCATTGGAAAAAGAGCGTTTTTTAAATTTATTACGACGAGTGGGTCCTAAAAATCTAATCATCGTTAGCGGTGATCGTCACATGGGAACGATTGCAAAACAAGACGTGAAAGGTTGGGGAACTTTGTATGACATCACGGCCAGTGGTATCAACCGCGTGTCTGATCTTGATGAGAAAGATAAATCATACTTAGGCGATCCGGTTAAGGTTGAAAACTTTGGTTTGATGAAAATCGATTGGACACGAAAAAAAATTAATTTTGAACTTCGGGATGCCTCCAACAAAGTTCAAAACAGTTTAGAATTGAAAATTAAGTAAGAGGGTAGGGGTACATGGTTATTTGGAAAGGGCGTGGAGTTCTTGGGCTTTTAATCTTGGGACTTGCGTCCTATCTGGTTGAAAGTTTCTCTGCAGAGTACCTACCGAACTGGAGCTATAGTAATCTGAGCCTTACATTATTTGTAGCGGCCGTTTTGATGTTGCCGCTATCTATATTAGATTTTAAAAACTACCTTAAAATCAGAAGATTTGAGCATTCGATCTTCTTTATTCCGATTTGTATTTTCCCAGTCGTGCTGGTGGCGCTGGGGTATGTGTACTTAACCTATCAAAGGTGAGTGGCTAGAAATCTATTCTAAAAGAAGGATTCCAACTTTTTGAATATTTTCTTCGAGTACTTTAACCCAAGCGACTTCGGCTTTCATGATTTCCAAAGGCCCAATTTTGATTTTTACCTTGGTGCCTTTTTTCATGATTTCATTGTCGGCAAACACAATAGCGCATCCTGAGTAAGACTCATTTAAAATAATGGCCGTAATTGTCGGTTTGAAATCGCGTCCCGAAGCTTTTAGATCAATGAGAGCAACAGCTTGTGGATCAGGTTGATAACGAAGGAACTTTCTTTCAGACATAAAACCTCAGAACTAAAAAAGGGTGTTTAAAGATATGTATATAGGTTAGTCTAATTGGCAGATGAAGCAATATTATATTCAAGGCTATCCAGATCGGCTCCATACAAAAGTCATAGCGATACCAATTTTGGACGATAATTATGTATACGTGCTAACGGATGAAACTAAAAACGCATTTATTGTAGATCCGGGAATGGCGCTGCCAGTGATCCATGTCATCGCAGAATTAGGTTTAAAGCCAACACACGTATTGATCACTCATTCTCATAATGATCACATCGGCGGAGTTCCTGATATTCAGACTGAATACCCGAATATCCAAAAAGTTAGTTTTGCAAACATAGACTCGGATTCTGAATCGTTCCAATGGAATGGTCGCGCATTTGAGGTTTTCAAAACGCCGGGTCATTGGCCCGATCACATTTGCTTTTTTGAGCGTGAAAACAAAATTTTATTTTGCGGTGATATCATATTTCGTTTTGGCTGTGGCCGAATTTTCGATGGTACATTTCAGCAGCTTTTTGAAAGTGTGCAAAAAATTAAGCGATTGCCATCAGAAACCCACATATACTGTACGCACGAATACACTCAAGCTAACCTGGCCTTTTGTCTAAAGAACGAATTGGTGAACACAGTGGACTTCACGCCCGAAGAAAAACAAAAAATAAATACTGTGCCTAGTTTGCCAGTGCCATTAAGAGTTGAGTTGAAATACAATCCCTTTATAAAAGCATCTTCCTTGGAAGAGTTTACTCGGTTAAGAACTATGAGAAATTCATTTCGGTATGAAAAGTAAAATACTGGTATGAAAGGTCTTTGCGATCTGTGACTATTTCGAAGGGCGTGTCCAGATAAACAGCATCACAAGCACGAATGAAATTGAAAACGCAATTTTTCCAAACATAGGAATGTAGGCCTTGGGATACACGAACAAGGCGCTTAATGACATCATCGTTGTCGCGATAATTTTATATTTTAGGCGAATGACGCCTTTACTGTTCCATTCGTTAATCGGCGGACCAAACACTCTGTGATTCAGCAGCCACGTGTGCATTTTGTCAGAACCCTTTGAAAAACAAATGGCCGTAAGGATCAGAAAAGGCGTAGTGGGTAAAAGGGGAACGGCAATGCCAATTACGCCAATAACTAAAAACAACCAGCCAAAGAATAAGTATAAAAAACGACTCATGGTTAGCTATTTGTAGTCAATAAAGGGGCTTTTAACAACCTAGAGTTTAGGGGTAAAAGCCTAATATGTAATATTTAGCTGTCAGAAATTAGACGGTCACCTGGTACTCATTTGGGTAGTATAAACCCCTCAAGCCCTCGGAAAAGGTGTATAAATTATGGCTAAGTTTTTTCTAACTTTCGTAAGTATTTTCACGCTATCGTCTTTGGCGTTGGCGGAAAATTTAGAGTGCGTTTCAGGTGATAAAGAGGTGAAGTTAGATCTAACGGAAGAGTCGTTGATTGCAGCCAGTGAAGAGGCCGCAGATTTAGAAGTCGGCAAAGTCTACGTGTATTCACTTTCGTATAAAGATATTAATGTGCGTTATGGCCAAGTATCTTCTGAGTCAGGTACGTATGCAAAGTCATTCGATCACGAAGCCTCTAAATTTCAAATTGATGGACATACGGTTTTATTTTTGGCCGAATCAGAGGCTGAGATTTTAAAATATGAAAGTGTGGCACCTTCGGAAGATGAAAAAGCTCAAGGCGTCGTAACCAAGTTAAAATTAAAAAGCGGTACTATTTATTTTGGCCGTAATATCAATTCGCCAGACCAGGTGCAGAGCAGCGACGTACCGGCCGCTACATTACTGTGTACGTCTGAATTTTCAGACTAATCTATTTTGATTTTGCCGTATGCTTTTTAGCTTTCGACCAAAAGTCTTCCTTTTCTGGGTCCGTGAGGTCATTCCAGTTTTTCTGCTCGGTTTCGACAATTTTCATCATGGCATTGAAGCGAGTTTCAAATTTACGGTTAGCTTTGCGTAGTGCTTGTTCCGGGTCGATATTTTGATGACGGGCCCATTGAGCTAGGGAAAATAAAACATCTCCGAATTCATCTTCCATAGCGGCTTGGTCGCCTTTGGCTTTTTCCACTTGAAGTTCGTTAATTTCTTCCCAAACTTTTTTCAAAACATCATCAGAATTTGCCCAATCGAATTGAAGTTTTTGCGATTTAACACCGATTTTGTTCGCTCGCTGCAGTGCCGGCAAGTGACTCGGAAAATCAAAAGGACCACTGTCTTTTTTGGGTGAGTTTTTCTTTTCGTTCTTTTTGATTTCTTCCCAGTTCTTCCAAACGTCATCAATTCCGCTTACCTGTTTGTCAGAGAACACATGGGGATGGCGTCTAACTAGCTTTTCGTTAATATTGGCTATGACATCCTCGATTCTAAAGGCGTTACGCTCTTCGGCTAGGGCCGCATGCAACGCTACCTGAAATAATACATCTCCTAATTCGTCTTTAATTAAGGCATCATTCCCAGACTCGACGGCCTCGACGAACTCATAGACTTCTTCGATCGCGTAGGTGGTTAAGCTGTGATGAGTTTGCTCTTTATCCCAGGGACAACCATCTGGACCACGAAGTGATCTAACGATTTGCATTAATGATTCGAAAAGGTTAAAATTATCAGGAGCTTGCGGCATAAATATAGACTCGATGTGGGCCCAGATTTGTCCATTTTTTGAGAAAGTTCAATACAAATTTAAGGCATTTATGCCGAAGTGTTTAACATATGGGGAATGACCAAAATTCTGAAGGCGGAAATCGAGTTACGCGTTTGAATGATCGCATCAAAGATGCGGTTTCATCCTCGTCGAAAGCTCATTCAAAACGTCACAGTTATGAGGATCCAAGTCATAAATACTTGGATTGGGTCCATCAATTAGGCCTAGAGAAAACGATTTTTGGCCGCTATCTAAACTGGTTAGAGTTTACGTTTTCAATTCGTAAAGTTTTTACTGTCCTGTTGTTTTGCTTAGTCTTGTCGTATCTAATTTTTTTTCAAATTAAAATCCCGCATACATTTAGAGTTGGAGACGTAACCTCAGTAGATATGGTTTCGCCATTAACATTCGAAATGGTGGACGAAGTTACCACAGAAGAAAAGCGGATGAAGGCCGAAGCCAATATCCCAGTCGTTTTTGACTACGATACTAGTGTATTTGATCGGTTAGCTGGAAATATATACCGGTCATTTCGCTATATGCGAAATCAGATGCGTGATTTAAATTGGCCTCGCAGCTACACGCAACAGCAAAAGTTAATCAAAGACCTGTTCACTCACAAAGCGATTTTTGAAAAAGAGTTGGGTGTGTCGGTGGCAGATTATTTATTCGAGTGGTTGATTGAACATCGCTTCCACGCTCGTATTGAAAACTCATTAGTTAGAAATTTAGACCTTTGGTACGCCAAGAAAATTGCAGAATCACCAGATCGATTTATCCCAAGTCACCAAGAAGAAGTCGTTGCTCGAGTGGTGCATAAGTCTAATTCTGGTCGTGAGTTTTCTATTACGAAGAAAGACATCTTAGATTTGCAGAATCCAGATCATTTTCAGTTTCTTGATAAAAAAGTTCTCGATAAAATGGATGAATCTGATCGTGCTAATTTGTTATACCTGGCTCGAGCCTTGATTATCCCGAACTTAACCTTAAACAAACAAGAGCTGGCGTCACGAAAAACACAGGCCCGTGAATCGATTTCTCCGGTGTTGATCACGATCAAGCGAAATCAGATTTTGGTAAATAAAGGCCACCGCGTTCAGCCATTTGACATGGCCGTTTTGAAGCAAATTGAGAGTATCCAGTCCGACAAGAAAAAAGATTTCATGGCCTTAGCAATGGCCCTTTTGTTGTCAGTTACTGTACTTGTGTTCAGTTCGTACATTCGTCGCTTCACTCAAAATAGGATTAAATTTGAAACTAAAGATATTTCGGTAATGATGATCATCATTCTGGGTGTTATCGTTCTTACGAAATTTTATATGTTTATCGCTGATGCGGCCTTTATTTCAAAGTGGGGCGCTTACTTTACGCATTCGGTATTCTTGTTTGCTGCTCCGGTTGCCGCAGGCCCAATGATCGTCGGTTTGATTATCTCTTCGGGCGAATTGGTGTGGTTATTTACCGCATTCTTGTCGCTAAGTCTTGCCATAATGGAAGACTTTAATTTTATGTTTGCGATCGTCAGTTTAGTCGGTGGTATCGCTGCCGCCCGAGGCGTGTTAAATTGTAAAAAACGTAATGATATCTATTGGGCGGGTGTGCGCACAGGTCTAATTAATGCCTTACTCGTGGCGTTTCTTATGGTGATTGCGAAAATCGAACAGGACGAATCGTTGACCGAGGTATATATCGCTATTCCAGCGGCATTTTTAGGCGGTATCTTTAGTTCGTTGATTACGATGATGGTGATTCCTTTAGTAGAGTCACTGTTTAATTATACAACCGACGTTAAATTATTAGAGCTATCGAATTTAAATCATCCTTTGCTTAAGCAAATGTTAATCCAAGCGCCGGGAACCTATCATCACTCGATGATGGTCGGTAGCATGGTGGAGGCCGCTGCTGAAGAAATTGGCGCTAATCCATTATTGGCCAAAGTTATGAGTTACTATCATGACATTGGAAAAATGGAGCATGCTCGCTATTTTATTGAAAACCAGAAGCCAGGACAGAATGCCCACGACTCGATTTCTCCATTTATGAGTAAAACCTTGCTTGTCGCGCACGTAAAAGACGGGGTTGAGCTTGGTATGAAGTATAAACTCGGTAAGCCGATTATTGACGGCATTGTCCAGCACCACGGAACGACTTTGATTTCCTACTTTTATAATAAAGCTTTGGACTTACGACAGGATGGCGATGCTGAAATTTCAGAAGAAGAATTCAGATACCCAGGTCCAAAACCACAGTTTCGAGAGTCCGCGCTAGTGATGCTTGCCGACAGTATCGAGGCGGCCGCTCGATCGCTGGATGAGCCAACACCGACTCGGTTACAGAATATTGTACGTAATATTATTCAAAGAAAATTTACAGACGCTCAGTTAGATGAATGTAATTTGACGCTAAAAGATCTATCCAAGGTCGAGCAAGCCTTTGTCAAAATCCTTTTGGGTATATATCATCAAAGAATAGATTATCCTAAAAGTGCAGGCGGTGGATTAGGATATATTTCACAGTCACAGACAAAATAGGGCCTTATGAAACTAAATATTATCAATGATTCGGGAATGGATTTGTCCGAAGACGTTTTAAACAAATGGATTAAGGGCATTGCAACCGAGCTGCAAAAAAAGAAAATCATTGATAATGAAAAGAAGACACTCGAAGTGTCTTTAGTTTTCTTGAATGAAAATGACGCCAAAAAATTAAATTGGAACTATCGCTGCAAAGATTACCCAACTGATATTTTGAGCTTTAGTTCGGATGATCCAGCTTCAATGGGCGAACTTGTTTTATGTCCGCAGGTCATTTCACGCCAAGCCAAAGAACACGGTCTAACATTGGAAGACGAACTTGGTTACATCGTTCTGCATGGTGTGTTACATCTGCTAGGCTACGATCACGAAAAAAGCAAAGTGGATGAAGAATTGATGATGTCGATCCAAGATGAAGTTTTTGAAAATCTTCGTAATCCAAAAGCTGGCAAAAAAGGTAAGGCGGCAGATGCGGCGCCGAAGAAAAGCCTTACTGTGAAAAAAGCGGCTAAATCTCATGTGAAAGCGGCAACTAAATCTGCGAAGGTTCCCACGAAAGCGTCCGAGAAGTTGACGAAAAAAGTGGCAAAGTCTGCACCGAAAGCGGCACCAGTTAAAGCTGCGACATCGGCGAAAAAAACAAAGAAGAAATAGTCACCGATACGGAAAACGGTACGGAAACCTTAAACGGCAAACCCCAAACGGCTGCGGCTTCCCGGTTTCCAGTATTTAAGAATAGGCGTGGCGTCACACAACAATACTTTTGTAATACCAAACATCATTCGTTACCGTAAGAGAATGTCTCTTGTTACAGAAGTCAGTGAAATAAAAAGAAAAATCTCAGAACTTGAAAGCCTCGGAACAGAACTCCGGGGGTATCTTTGACCTCGATAAAAAGAAAAAGCGTCTTGAAGAAGTCCTTTTAGCGGCTGAAAACCCCTCGTTATGGGAAAAGCCGGATGAAATGCAAAAAATCAACAAAGAGAAATCCATACTGACTCGAGCCATCGAGGAGTGGGAAACGTACGACAAGAAACTTAAAGACGCTAAGACATTACTTGAAATGAGTGAAGAGGCTCACGATGAGCCAACCTTTCAAGAAGCCAAAAATGAAGTGAATCAAATCGAAGAATTAGGCAAGGGACTTGAACTGAAGCGTGTTCTCAATGGTGAGCTTGATCCGAATAATACCTACTTGTCTATCAATTCAGGCGCGGGGGGAACGGAGTCATGCGATTGGGCCGAGATGCTGCTGCGTATGTATTTAAAGTATTGCGATCAGCAGGGCTTTAAGTACGAGTTGATTGATCGAAATGATGGGGACGAAGCGGGATTAAAATCATGTACTATTTTAGTTGAAGGTGCGTATGCGTACGGTTACCTAAAGGCAGAAAGTGGAGTGCATCGTTTAGTTCGCATTTCGCCATTTGATAGCAATGCCCGACGACATACATCATTTGCATCGGTTTTTGTTTGGGCCGAGATCGATGATGAAATTAATATCGAAGTAAAACCTGACGATCTAAAAGTTGAGACTTTCCGTGCCAGTGGGGCCGGCGGTCAGCACGTCAACCGCACGGATTCGGCGGTTCGTATGTACCACTTGCCTACGGGAATCATTGTTCAATGCCAAACGCAACGTTCCCAGATTCAAAATCGTGAAAAAGCGTTAAAAATGCTTAAAGCGCAGTTATACGAGCGCGAAATAGAAAAACGTAACAAAGAAAAAGACGAAATGAATGCGCAAAAGAAAGCGGTAGAGTGGGGCTCGCAAATTCGTTCCTATGTTATGCATCCCTACCAAATGGTTAAAGACCATCGTACCTCATTCGAAACCAGCCAAGTACAAGACGTGATGAATGGTGATCTGCAGGGTTTCGTCATGGCCTATCTGAAATCTTTAAAGGTCGCTCCGCAATGATTAAGGAGCGACTAAGAAACTTCACGACTAAGAATCCGTTAGTATTTATTGCGTGGAAACTTTTATTCACACGCAAATTTATTTTAGAAGGATCGACTCCGCTGAGTTTATTGGGACTCGTGTTAGGTGTAGCGTGTTTGTTGGTATCGATGGCGGTGATGAGCGGCTTTGAAGCCACACTAAAGAAAACGATGACGGATGTCACTGGTCATATTCAGGTTATCGATAAAAACAAATCCAAACCGTTTTGGAAAGATTTCGAAAACGAATTAAAAACGATCGAGCCTAAACTAGAATCAACGACGCGTTTTGTGTACATTGAATCAGTCCTTGCCAGCCAAGGGCAAATCGTTGGTATTTTGCTTCAAGGTATCGATAGTGATCGATACAAAAACATTATCAATTTGAACCAGCGACTAGTGGATGGTGTAAATGATATTTCTAGCTACACAGAAAATGGTGTTAAATTTCCGCAGGCGATGATCGGCAAAGGGATCGCGCGACGTTTGAATATTAAAGTCGGCGACAAAATCAACGTGGTCGTTCCTATTAGTGATTCAGTAGATCCATCGACATTCAAACGTCAGGCGGCTGAGTTTAGAGTGTCGGGGGTTTTGGATTTAGGTAAATATGAGTGGAATGAACGTTTGATCATTACGGATATTACATCAGCGCAGAAACTGGCGGCAATAGGTGATCGTTACACGGGTTTGATTATGAAACTCAGTGATGATCGCGATGTGCGCGGGGCCGCGTTCAGAATGGCGCTTAAGCTGGGGCCACAGTATTTGATTCGTGACTGGCGCGATGTGAATGAGAATCTGTTTGATGCCGTTGAAATCGAACGTGTCGTAATTTTCTTTGTTATATTGATTATCGTTATCGTGGCGGCATTTAATATTTCATCGACCCTGTATGTTGGCGTTGTTCAACGTAACAGTGACATTGCGATTTTGAAAACATTAGGTGTTTCAAAAAAGCAAGTTTTGAAAATCTTTACGTTGCAGGGGCTGCTCCTTGGCTTTATGGGCGTAGCCCTGGGGTTGGTGCTGGGATTTTTCTTATGTCAGGGGTTTATGATTCTGCAGAATCAGTTCGAGTTAATTCCTGGCTCGGTTTATAAGATTGATAATATTGTAATTAAAATTCGTTTGGTGGATGTGTTTGCTATCACTTTAGCGACGCTTATTATTTCTTTTTTCGCAACCTTAGCACCGGCGCTTCGTAGTTCGCGGCTGTCGGTTGTGGAAGGACTTCGTTATGGGTAATGTGCTTCTGTCGGCTCGTAATATATTTAAAAGCTATCCGCAAGGAAGTGGAACTCTGGATATCTTAAAAGGTGTCAGTCTGGATATTCAAGAGGGTGAGGCGATCGGGATCGTCGGCAGTAGCGGGTCGGGCAAGTCGACATTGTTACAGATTTTAGGCACTTTGGATTACCCGCAGTCGGGAGAGCTCGTTTATCTGGAGAAGAACCTATTTCAGCTGGACGACGAACAACTGTCTCTTTTTCGCAACCAAACCATCGGTTTTGTGTTTCAATTTCATCATCTTTTGAGTGAATTATCGGCTCTAGAGAACGTATTGTTGCCGTGTCGTATCGCAAATCAAGATATTGGTATAGCTACGCGCCAGGCAGAAGAACTTTTAGCTTTCTTGGGATTAGGAGATCGTCTTCATCATTATCCGAATCAATTATCGGGCGGAGAGCTACAGCGAGTAGCGATTGCTCGTGCTTTAGTCCGTCAACCACGTATCCTTTTTGCTGACGAGCCGACAGGGAATTTGGACTCTATGAATAGCTATAAAATTCAGGAGCTGTTTTTTAAGATTCGTGAACAGTTAAAGATTGCTATTGTTGTGGTCACTCATGACTTGCACTTTGCCCAGAAATTCCCACGAATTCTGCATCTTAAAGACGGTCGTTGGGCGGAATAATCCCCCTCTAACACGCCGCTTTTTTGGTTGTGACTCGTCACACATAGGCCCTAATATCCTGAGCACATGACAAGATTTTATCTAACATTGAGCTGTCTTTTTTTGAGTCTGATTTTCTCTGCAAATCCGTCATTGGCGCAACAAAATACGCCAGTCAAAAAGCAGCCGCTAAATCAGAAAACAGCGGCCAAAACAAAAAAAACAGCGCCCAAGAAAAATTCTAACCTAAAAAAGATGGAATCCGTTAATTTAGGTGAATCGGTTGCGATCGCCGATATCAAAGTGGATGGTCAAAAGAAAATCGAAAAAGACTCGGTTACGAGCCGTTTAAAAATGAAAAAAGGCCAAAGCTATTCTGCGGCTGATTTTAAAACGATAGTCCGTGAAGATATCACTACACTTTTCAAAACAGGCTTTTTCTCGAATGTAGACGTGTATATTGAAAACGTAGGCAGCGATAAAACGATCGTTTTCAAAGTCCAAGAGAAGCCGTCCGTGGCTGAGGTTGTTTGGGAAGGCGTTTCTGAAGACGTTAAAAAAGAAGAACTAAACGACGCTCTAGGTATCAAATCATACGAAATCTTAAACGTTACAAAACTTAAAGAAGGCCAAGAAAAGGTTCAAAAGTTTTATGAAGACAAAGGTTACTTCTTAGCGAAAATTGATTACGCCATCGAAGACGTGGTTAAAGATGAAACTGTTAAAATCAAAGTCACTGTCAAACAAAACGACCGAGTTAAAGTTAAAAAAATCACATTTCTAGGTAATAAAAAAGTTCCCTCGTCTCAGTTGATTATTGATCAATTAGTAGCGGAAGAAGGATACTTTACAGGTCTTTCGGGATCAGGCCAGTTCAAACAAGATATGTTCGAACGTTGGATCCAAGGTATCCGCTTTATATATTTCAATAAAGGTTTCATCCAAGCTAAAATCGATCGTCCGCAAGTGACTGTGACTCCGGATAAAAAAGGCATCTACATCACTATTAATATTGATGAAGGTGAAGCGTTTGACGTGGGTGATATCGACTTCTCGGGTGACGTTTTGTTTTCTAGGCAAGAACTACTAGATACGATGAAGCTAGATGAAAACAAGATTTTCGCCTACGATGTATTGCAACGGGATTTAGCGGACCTTCAGGCTAAATACGGGGATTTGGGTTACGCGTTTGCCAATGTGAACCCACAATGGAAAGTAAAAGAGTCAGAACGTAAGGTCGATATCGTATTTGATTTCGATAAGGGTAATAAAGTTTACTTCGGCCGTATCAACGTTGTTTCTAATACAAAAACGCGCGACAAAGTCGTTCGCCGCGAATTGAAAATCAAAGAGGGCGAACTATACAATGAAACTCGTCGTCGTTTATCGTTAGAAAATATTCAGCGTCTGGGTTTCTTTGATGAAGTGAATTTCAAGACATCAACTCCACCAGATAAATTAGATATCCTTAATATCGATATCACAGTGAAAGAACGTAATACTGGACAGATTCAGCTTGGTGCCGGTTACGGTTCGGCTCAAGGTTTCACATTGCAAGGTAGCGTTCAGCAAACTAATTTCATGGGTCGCGGTCAGAACTTGGGCGTAAGCTTAAACTTAGCGTCTCAGTATTCAGTGTACGACTTTACATTCACTGAACCTTATTTCCGTGATTCATTATGGTCACTGGGCTTTCGCGTATTCCGCAGTGAAAACTCGGGTCGTCTAGATTACAATGAAACACGTACGGGTGGTTCGGTATTCTTGGGTTACCCACTGGGAGACTATTTACGTTTAAATACTAGTTATACCTACACAGCGACTAAATTGACGAATGTGACGGATGCGGCTGGTAACAACATTACAGATTACGACTTGTTCCCTCTAAACACAGCAGAAGGTGATTCTGGTTTGTTAGGTGTGAGCTTAGACTACGATACTCGTAATGATAGATTCCGTCCTACTAAGGGTATTTATGCTCGGTTGGGTTACTCGTTAACAGGACCATTTGGTGGTAATTTAGAGTATTACAAAGGAAATGCAGATTTCCGTTTCTTTAAAACATTGTTCTGGGACGTAGTATTCAGAAACTCGATTTCTTATGCACGTATTGAATCGACAGATCCAAACCGTCTGCCTCCGTTCAATGAATTATACTTATTGGGTGGTCCGTACAGCCTACGCGGTTACCGTTACGGTCGTGTCGGTCGACAAGTTAAATCGACAAAAATTGAAAACGAATTAAAAGCCATCCCTGGAATGACGGATATCGAAGAGAAATCGAAACGTTACTACGGTGGTGCGCAACAGCTTATGTATCAAGGTGAATTGTTATTCCCGTTGATTCGCGAAGCACAAATGTACGGGGTTGCATTCTATGACGTCGGACAAGCGGAAGATACGATCGTAGACGAGCGCTTCTTTGCAGATACGGGTTTTGGTATTCGTTGGTTCTCGCCAATTGGTCCATTACGATTTGAGTGGGGTTTCCCATTAAATCGTGAGTATTTACACGAAGCTGTGGTCTTTGAGTTCTCAATCGGAACCCCATTTTAGGGCAATGCGAATTAGTTTGACCAACTCTTCGTTGCAAAACCTTCGGTCTCCCTGCGACGTGGCTATGCCACGCCTCAGTCGCCTCAGGATTTGCGCCTCGATTTGATCAAACTAATTCGCATTGCAGAGTAGACACGGGTAAAATTTTAATCTAGGCTTAATAATAATTCAGTGCATGAATATAGGAGAATTAAATGACAAAGTCATCGTTGTTAGTGGTAGCCGTTCTTGGTTTTTCACTTAATACGTTTGCAGCCGAATTTAAAGCGGGCGTTGTGAATTTACAAAAAGCGATTCAAGCGACTTCAGCTGGTAAAAAAGCTAAAACAGAATTAGAAGCTGATTTCGAGAAAAAGAAAAAAGAACTGCAAAAGAAAGAGGGCGACCTAAAGAAAATGCAGGAAGATATCGAAAAAAAGAAAAGCGTTCTTTCAGAAGAAGTTCTAGCTAAAAAGCAGGATGAATTCCGTGAAGAAATGATGAAGTTCCAGCAAGTGGTTCAAAAGAACCAAGGCGAAATTCAAAAGAAAGAACAAGAGTTAACTCAGCCAATTCTAGAAAAAATGAAAAAAATCATCGAGAAGATGTCTAAAGAAAAAGGCTACTCAATGGTTCTTGAAAACACAGCCATGGTTCTTTACGTAGAATCAGCTCATGATTTGACTGACGAAGTTGTTAAGGCATTCGAAAAAGATAAATAAATATGAAAGTACATCCTTCAAGTGTCCTAAGTCCCGATGTGGAATTAGGACCTGACGTCGAAATCGGTCCCTACTGTTTAATACAAGGTAAAGTTAAAATTGGAAAGGGGACCATTATCGAAGGTCACGCGACTGTAGGCTCCCGTTATGGAGTCTTGGAAATTGGCGAGAATAATCACATTTTCCCTGGTGCCGTTATCGGCGGACCTCCTCAAGACATCACGTATAAATCAGAACCGACTCAGTTAATCATTGGCAACAACAATACATTTCGTGAGTTTTCTACTGTCAACTTGGCTACAAACAAGGGCGATGGCAAAACCGAAATCGGTAATAACTGTTACATGATGGCGTACACGCACGTGGGTCATGATTGCAAAATTGGCAATAACGTAATTATCGCCAATGACACTCATATGGGTGGTCACTGTATAGTTGAAGATAATGTTACCATCGGTGGGGTGTGTGCGTTTAACCAATTCACGCGAGTTGGGAAAAATGCATTTATCGCCGGTAGTTCTGTTATCAACAAAGACATTCTGCCATTTAGCCGTGCTCAGGGTACCTATGCATTAGTGCGTGCAACTAATAAAGTCGGTTTGGCTAGAAAAGGTTTCCCACGCGAAGAAGTAGCTAACGTTCATAAAGCCATCCGGATATTTATCATGGGTAGCAGCACTTTGGACGAAGCCTATGCGCGTATCGCAACGGAATGTAAGCCATCTGAGAATATCGATTATCTAGTAAACTTTGTAAAACAATCTAAGCGAGGCATTGCTATTTCCCGAGGAAAGAGCTCCGACTTAGAAGAATAGAGTCAGAGGAATAGAAAATGAAAAAACTAAGAGCCGCAGTGGTTGGCGTCGGTTACCTAGGTAACTTTCACGCTCAGAAATATAAAAACAATCCCCACTGTGAGCTCGTTGGTGTGTGTGATGCCAGTCCCGAGCAAGCACAAAAGATCGCGACGGCATTGGGTGTTACTGCCTACACAAATCCAAAAGATTTAATCGGAAAAGTAGATTTAGTTACCATCGCGACATCAACGCGCTTTCACTATGAGCTGGCAATGATGTTTGTAGAAGCTGGAATTCCGGTAAATGTTGAAAAGCCAATGACGGCCACCTTAGAGCAAGCTGAAAAACTCTTTGAAGCGAGCCAAAAGAAAAAATCCTTCTTAACGGTCGGTCATATCGAACGTTTCAATCCCTCGATTGTAGAAGTCGCTAATAAAATGGCGGGTGAGGCGACAAGTTTTGAACTGACTCGCTGGGCACCATTTAATCTGCGTGGTTCAGATGTATCTGTTGTATTTGATTTAATGATTCACGATATCGATTTGATGTTCTGGTTATGTCAAAATGGAAAAGTTACAAATCATTCGGTTCGTGGTGATGTGATTGTTTCACAAGAAACAGACTCAGTGACTGGATATTTCGATTTAAATTTAGATAGTGGAAAAACTAAATCCGTATACATGTCTGTGAATCGCGCTAGCGGTAAAGGCGTTCGTCAACTAAAAGCCTACAGTAAAACTAAAACGATTACGGCTAATACGGGAATTCATGAACTTGAAATGTATGAATTCAATCCGTCGGCGGCTAAGGTTGAAGATAAAATCAAAACAACAAATTGGACAGTCGCTAAAGTCGATGCGCTTCAAGAAGAAACGAATCACTTTATAGACTGCGTTTTGAATAATAAGAAACCTTTAATCACTGCGGAAGATGGATTGCGGGCCATGGTATGGGCCGACAAAATCGATAAACACATTCGCAAATGAAAAAACCGTCTGTATTGATCATATCAGCGGAGGCGTCTTCAGTCCTTTATGCTCAGCGAATTCTAGAGCAGTGGAAGGTAAATGGCACAGACGTTGACGCCTATGGTGTGGGATCTAACGATATGGAGGCTATAGGCTTTCGTCGTTTTGGTCGTTCGGAAGACATGGCTGTGATGGGTGTTGTCGAAGTTGCTAAACACTATTCTAAAATCAAGAAAGTTTTTTATGATGTTTTAGCTGAAGTGGATCGCAATCCTCCGAAGGTCGCTGTTTTATTAGACTACCCAGGATTTAATTTACGCCTGGCTAAAGAATTAAAGAAACGTGGTATTCACGTTGTTTATTACATTGCCCCACAAGTCTGGGCGTGGAAACAAAAGCGTGTTCATCAAATCAAAGAGTATTGCGATAAAGTGCTGCTTTTGTTTCCGTTTGAAGTTGAGTTTTTTAAAGCTCACCACGTGCCGTATGAGTTTGTCGGCCATCCATTGATTGATGAATTAAAGCCAGAATGGTTAGATGAAAAATGGATCATGACGGAACGTCGTCGCTGCGGAATTCAGGATAGCGAAATCGTATTAGGATTAATGCCGGGGTCTCGCCATGGAGAATTGCAGCAGCTTTTTTTGATGCAGCTAGAAGTGGCTCGTCGTCTGTCACATAAAGTGTCTAATTTAAAAATCATTATTTTATGCGCCCCTAGTTTTGAGAAAGAAGAACTAATGCCGTATTTAGATAATTTCAAAGTGAATTTCATCATGCTAAAAACAGATCCGTTCAAGATGATTGCCCTAACGGATATGATTCTGGCCGCCTCTGGAACGGCGACGTTAATGGTGGGATTGTTAGAAAAACCAATGGTTATCATGTATCGCATGAAGTGGTTGACTAGCGTACTAGCTAAAATTTTAGTTAAAGGAATCAAGTATTTTGGAATCACAAATCTAATCATGGACGCTGAAGTCAGTCCCGAGCGTTTTCAGGAAAAAGCGACTCCGGATGAGCTTGAACGTTTAGTGTTTGAATTGATTTCAAAACCCGAGGTGTACGCCGAACAAAAGACGAAATTGAAACAGCTCAAAACCCAATTGGGTCAAGGCCAAGTTACAGAAAAAGTAGTTCGTATTTTAAACTCATATATTGAGGCGAAATGAAAATAACCTCTTCAGCGCTTTTTCCTGATCTAGAGGCGGATAGGAAATATTTTTTTCCCGTGCTGTGGCTATTGAGTTTGCTGTCTTTTATCTATAGCGCATTAGTATCGTTTAATGCGTGGCTGTTCAAAAAAGGTTTTAAGAAAGTGACGACGTTGTCTATGCCGGTCATTAGCGTCGGCAATTTAACAGTCGGTGGTACAGGAAAGACGCCGATATTGATTTATTTGGCTAACCTGCTTCAATCCCAGGGAACACGAGTAGGAATTGTCAGTCGTAATTATAAAGCGTCATCTTCGCAAATCGTGAAAGTAGAGCCTGGAAAAAATCCTGAAGTCGCGGATGGAAGACTGTTTGGTGATGAGCCTTTGTTAATCTTTCAGAAAACGGGAGTGCCCGTATACGTTGGGCCAAAAAAGGTGGAAACAGCGAAAGAGATTGTGCGTACCGAAAAAATTGATGCTGTATTTATTGATGATGGATTTCAGCATCTGCGTTTGAAGAAGAACTGCAATATTCTTTTATGTGATGTGACTCAAATGGATGATGAAAATCATTTGTTACCGCGAGGGCGTTACCGTGAACCGCTCAGCGGCTATCGGAAAGCCAATGTTATTTTTTGGACTAAAACGAACTTCATTCCTGCCGAACGATTAGCTGAGATAAAAAGAATGATTTCATTTGAGGGTTTTCAAGTAGATTGGAAATTTGAGTTAACCCATATCGAATTTCCCGGGTTTCCTCAGTTAAACTTTATTAGTACGAATAAAATACAAGTCGGTGTTAAAAATGATTTTGCATCGATTCGTCGGTTTGTTTTGGTGTCGGCAATTGCGCGTCCGGAATATTTTAAAAAGATCGTTCAAGATTTAAACCCAAAATATGAAGTCTTTGAAAAGAAATTCAGAGATCATCATCAGTACACTGAGGCGGATATTAAACAGATCTTGAATAAACCTATTAATTTCCATCATTTCCTAACGACCGAGAAGGATTACACTAAACTGAAAGACTTATGGCCAAGCGACATCCCATTAGGTATTGTCAAATGGGAACCACGTCCGAATGTGGCTGACCAAAAACTTTATGAAACGATTACTTCATTTCTGCACTAGTTTAATTTCTTTCTTTTGCTACCTGATCGGCTGGCGCGGTAGTCGTTGGTTGTTTGGATTGCTTGGAATTGTGTGGTTCGATATTTTGCGCCTTCGCCGTAAAGATGTGCTTCATCATATAAGTATTGTTTTCCCCAATATGAGCGAAATTGAAAAAATCAAAATAGCGCGTCGAAGTATGCGGCTGCTTACCGGCAGTATGGCCGATTTGTTTTACATGCCCTACATGAATAAAGTCTGGCGCGATAGAAATATAGTATTTGATGGCAAACATTACGTCGAAGAAGCCCGTCAGCAGGGTAGGGGTGTATTTCTTTTAGGTATGCATATTGGCAGCGGAGATTTAGCGGCCAATATGATCAGTGCCGAGTTAGGAAACTTACATTTGATCACTAAGCTTTTTAAGAATAAGAGTCTAAATGATGTTTGGTTTTCATTGCGTGGCTTTTATGGTGTACATCACATTGAACCACATGGTGAAAAGACGCCGTTCCAAATTTTGAAGGCGCTGAAGTCAAACGGGCTGGTTGTTTTTGTGTTAGATCAATTCATGGGTAAACCGTATGGTATTGAAACGACCTTCTTCGGACGAAAAACGGGGACAGCCCAAGGTCTAGCTCTGTTCTACTTAAAAACGAAAGCTCCGGTGGTTCCTGTTTATTGTTACGAAGCTGATGACGGTCGAGTGCACGTGGTGTTTGAACCGGCGCTTTCCTTGTCTGATAAGGTGTCCGATGACAAAGAGACATCGATTGCTCAGTTGACTCAGCATTTTTGCAACGTCACCGAGGAAATTATTCGTAAACATCCAGAGCATTGGATGTGGCTACACAGACGATGGAAAAAATTTGAGTGATTAGTCGCTGAAGATACGATCTAATAAATCTAGTGATTCGTTTGGTATTAATTAATATAGCTCTAATCTGTTCTGTCTCTCTATTGGGAGGCTGCACGTCTTCGTTTTTGAAGATGGATAAGAAAGAGGAAGACTTCAAAAAAAATGCAGAGTTTGAAGAAAAAGTAGTTATCAAAGAAATACCGGATACGACGCCAAATGCTGCTGATGTGCCAACTGCCCCCTTGAATCCAGCTCCGCCGAAAGAAGATCTGAAAGTAGATACAAAAGCAAAGGTTAAGAAGCCTAAAAAAGGTAAAGCGAGTAAAGCCGAGAAGAAGGCAGACGAAGTGTCTACCGCAGCAGCGTCCCCTGTTGTCGATACCGAGCAGGCAGAAATCGAAGATAAAGACGGCATGACTGGTCGTCGTCCTAATGTAGATCCATTCCGTGTCGGCGAAGAAGTTGTTCACGAACTACACTATTTCAAAGTTGCAGCTGGTGAATTGCGATTAAAAGTGGGGCCGTACGTTGAAGTAAATGGAAGAAAATCCTACACGTTCACTACGGAATTAGAATCATCAAGCATGTTCTCGTCATTTTACAGCGTGAAAGATTCGGCAACAACATACGTAGATTACTTACTATTTGTTCCGCATGTTTTCACTTTAACGGTAAAAGAATCAGGACAAATTAAAGACGCCAAAGGTTTGTTCGATATCAAAAATAATAAGGCGACGTACTGGGAAAAGAAATTCACTAAAAAGAATGGCCAAGAAGAGCAAAAGAAAGAATGGGATATTTCACCGTTTTCACAAAACGTATACAGCGCCGCTTACTATATGCGCTTATTCAGATGGGAAGTGGGCAAAGAGTATTCGTTCCGAGTAGCTGATGCCGGGGAAAACATTGTGTTCAAAGGTAAAGCCATCCGCAAAGAAAAAATCGACACAGAAATCGGCGAAATGAACGCTATTGTGATTAAGCCAGAAATCACGGTGAAGGGCATTTTCAAGCCCATCGGTGACATCTATTTCTGGCTGAGTGATGACGATCGTAAATATATTTTAAGAATCGAATCGAGCATTAAAATCGGAACGATTGTTTCCGAA
>DDTZ01000020.1:59539-64349 GCA_002344565.1 Bdellovibrionaceae bacterium UBA2351
GCAAGATCGATTTAACCGAGCATCCAAAATGTAGTGGTAAATGATCACTTTATACTTCATTCTTAGAACGAAAATCCCTAGGGCTAAGCTCTCTTACATCAAGCCTCCAACAATACTTTTGAAGTTCAATTATATCAGATGCTTGAGCATTGCTTTGGATTGTTTTATAGACTCTCCATGCTTGGGTCGTCAGTTCTTTTGCGACAGCATCGCATTTTTCTTCATCATAAAGCTCCCATTCAATAGCTTCATCGATATCTACCGGCGTATTTGAGATAGCGCGAGCAATGACTAGTTGAAATACGTAGTCTGCCTCAGAATCGTCGGCGCCGAAATCTTCATAGTTCTTTTGAAGGGCTTCAAATTTTTGTATTTCTGATTCTATCAATTTGTTCATAATCCAGAGATAGCATCATCGAAATATTGTGGTCACTTAAGAAATGTTTTTATACGCTGGTTGGTCATACGCCACTTAGCTTTAAGGAGCCGCTTTATTGGAAAGAACGGCAAAGTGTCAGATCGAATTTAATTTTATACCAATCTTACGTTCTAGGAAAAACCTACCAACCAACAAAATGACGAATATAAGCAATTCCAAAAGCGAAGCACCAAAAAAAATGGCTGCGGCGTGGGAACTATTTTTACGGGTTGGACGCTTTATCTTCCGGACCGACGTATCAAGCTCGGTCTTCCGTTTTAAAGAGGGTCCGTATTTTTTGAAGGCTCGCTCGCCGCAGGATGCGGTATTGTTGGCGTAGCCAACCGAGCGTGAGGCAAGGAGGCCGCCCTTCAAAAAATACGGACCCTCTTTAAAACGGAAGATCCCCGAACTCGACTACCAAAAAAAAGGGCCGGAAGATCAAGCGTCCAGCCCGTAAAGAATAAAGGGATTTTTCAAATCTAGAAAAGATAGCGACGGAACGATACCGAAGAAATCAAGCCAAGCCCAAGCATCGTGGTCAACATACTCGATCCCCCATACGACAGCAACGGCAGAGGAACCCCCACGATCGGAAGCAGCCCGATAACCATGCCGATATTCACAAACATATGCCAGAAGATATAACTAAGCACTCCGACGGCAATGAGGGCGCCGAATTTATCCCTGGCTTGATACGCAATCCTAATCACTAAGAAGAATAGAATACAGAATAAACCAACTGTAGTTAAACTGCCGACAAATCCGTGTTCTTCGCTTAGAACAGAGTAAATAAAGTCCGTGTGACGTTCTGGTAAGAATTCTAGCTGTGATTGAGTTCCCTTGCGGAAACCTTTGCCAAAGAACTGGCCCGAACCAACCGCGTAACGTGATTGCAAGGCATTGTAACCTGTTTTTCTTGGATCGTTTTCTGGTGATAAGAACGTTAATACGCGATTCTTTTGGTAATCATGAAGCACGTATTCCCAAGCAATCGGTAGGGAAATGGAAATCAAAACAATCGCGCTGACGATGATATGTTTTCTAACCTTTGTAAATAAGATCATTGAACCACTGATAGCCACTAACATCATCGCGGTTCCCAGATCGGGCTGCTTCATAACCAGAGCGAAGGGGATAAGAACTAAAATCAATGGAGCCACTAGCTCTCTAAATCCCATACCATGGCCCATCGAGTTTCTTTGGGATAATACTTTTGCTAATAGCATGATGAGCGCAAGCTTCATCGTTTCTGAAGGTTGGTAACGGAAGAAACCAAAATCAATCCAGCGCTGGGCGCCGAGTGCAATTTTACCAAAAAAATCCACATAAAGAATCGCTAAGAGATTGATAAAATAAACCAAATAACAAATCCGCGAAACAATGGCGTAATCAAGAAGGGTAGTGATAAAGAAAATACTCCAGCCCGAAATCAACCAAACGATCTGATTGATAAACAAAGACTCAACTTCTTTTGAATTTGGTCCATGAGTCGCGCTGTAAAGATTGATAAGACCGATTACGTTCAAGGCCAAGATAACAAGGATGATATTCCAATCTAAACGGCGAACGAGGGTTTTTTCTTCTAACGAGATGGATAAATCCAAATTACTCTCCTTCCTGTAATACGTTTCCAGACTCTGTAGGAGCTTTGGCTTTTTTAACTTTCATATTCTTTAAGCCTTCTTCAATAACTTCAGGATGATATTTTTGGAAGTAAGCTTGAATCACATCGCGAACAATCGGAGCCGCACCTGTATTGCCGTGGCACGAGTGCTCTGCAAGAACGCCAACGGTGATTTCGGGATTAACTGCCGGAGCAAAGGCTACGTACCAGCCATGATGTCGCATGTGAATTGGCTTCGAAGCGCAGTTCGAGTAAATTTGGTCCGCCGAGAAATTCATGACCTGTGATGTTCCCGTTTTTCCCGCCATCTCGACACCTGGGATTTTCCAGAAGCGCGCTGTACCGCGGTCGCCATTAGCCACTCGGCGCATACCTTCGCGAACGATGGCAAACGTCTTTTCAGAAATTTTCACGCCATTGGGTTGTACTTGTGAAACATCACGCAATACTTGCGGGAAGTTTTCTTTTAACACTTTACCTTCTTGATCCAAGATTTTTTGAATTACATAAGGCTTAACGACTTTACCGCCAAGACCAACCGTATTGTAGGCAACCACCATCTGCATCAGTGTCGTGTTAACAAAGCCCTGGCCGATTGCTGTACTTAAGTTTTCACCCTCTTGCCATTCTTCGCCACGGTTTTGTTTTTTCCATGCCGAGTTTGGCATAATACCAGGGACTTCACGCGCTAATTCAATACCTGTTTTCTGACCGATACCAAGTAGCGAAATGTAGTCATACATTTTCTCGATCCCGAGTTTGATACCCATTTGATAGAAGAACACGTTCGAACTTCTTTCGATTGCATCGTATACGTTAACGTAGCCTTGACCGCCTTTTTGATGGTCATGATACGGACGACGACCGAAATAAAATACACCCGGAGCATAGATTAATTGTGTGTCTGTGATTTTCTTTTCTTCTAAAGCCGCCAGTGCCACAAGAGGTTTAAATGTTGAACCTGGCGAGTGGTGATCTTGAATAACTTTATTTCTTAAAGGTTTAAACGGATCATTGATTAATGTGCTCCACGTTTGTGACGAGATCGCTGTTGCGAACTCATTCGGATCAAAGGAAGGTTCTGATAACCAAGCCAAGATCTGTCCATCTGATTTCATCGCAACAACTGCGCCGATACGTTTTAAATCAGTAAATGATTTATGTGCAGCTTCTTGGATATCGCGATCAATCGTAAGAACAGCATTGTTGCCGTGGGATGCTTCTTGATCAGTGATTTTGTCGCCGATGATGTTTGGATTTCTAAGACTTGTTTCGCGGCCATGGGCATCGACCTGAATAAAGCTGACGCCATCTTGACCGCGTACTTCGCGCTCTAAATTTTCCTCAAGACCGCTCTTACCAATGATATCACCCTGTTCGAATTTCAATACGCCTTTGTAAAGCTCATTCAGTAAAGGTAATTGTTTTTTTGAGATTTCACTCACGTAACCAAATAGCTGTGCGCCGTTTTGTTTCAGTGGATAGTGACGGATAATCGTTTCGCGAATTTCTAATCCCGGCGTGTCTAGATTGATACGTTTTAAACGGAATACTTCTTCACGACTTAAATTTTCTTTTAAACGAATCGTAGCAAACGGTCCATTCACGCGGCGACTACGCTGTACGCGAGTCACAATTTTGTCAGGTTCCATTGCTAGGATGGGTGCCAGTCGCGCCGCCATTTCCTCTAAATTTACGATGTACTGAGGCGTCAGGATAGCTTCAAAGCCAGGTAAATTCTGTACGAGTGATTTTCCATGGCGATCCAGCAAAAGACCGCGAGGTGCTGGAATCTTGACTTGTTTGATCCTGTTCTTTTCCGAGAAGTCTCTCAGTTCAGAGCCGGAAATGATTTGTAGATACCAAAGTCGCAACGAAAAAATACAGAACGTTGTGATGACTAAGGCATAAATGTATTTATAACGACCCCAATACTCTTTCGATTCGTCGGGATTACTGACATAATCAGCCATTTAATTCTCCGTGAACTTCTGATGGCATCTCTGGCTTAAATAAAATATCTAAACGCTTGATAACAGGATACGCGTAGTAAGCTAAAAGTGTTGTCGCAAGAATTTGGAACAGGCGATCCCAAATCAACAATGGGGATACGCGCGTTTCAAATAAATACGAGTTAATAATATATACAACATTGAACAACGTCATCGATACGCCAGTGATCAACGTAAAGTACGCAGCTCCTGGCCAGTAGACACGGTTTTTAACAATGTACAACAGAATGTAGTTAAACAAACAGGTTAACATCAATATACCTAACGACGAGTAGGTGAATAGGGAGTATATAAAAATCGAACCGTAGCAGTAAATAACAGATTTCCAATCTTCTTTGTCTAAGCCGAAATACACGAACAAAATAAAGCAGAAAAAAGGAGACGCCCACGTTCCAAAAAGCTGATACCAAACTACAGTTTGAAGGCTACATAGAACGTACGTCAGAAAAAAGAATATGAGGCCGTGCACGACCCGCAAGCGCGAAAATTTCAATTTTTAGTCTCCGTTGGAGGAACCAGTTCAGACATGTCCTGGTTCTTTGCATTTAATACTACAAAAACTTCTTCTACTTTGTCCGAATCGACCAGAGGCTTTAAATCAACTTTCAAAGATACGCTGATTTGTTTTTTTTCTGCGGATTCCACGATGGCGATCGGGAAACCTTTTGGAAAAATATTATCAAGGCCACCCGTCACAACTAAATCGCCCGGACGAACGTCTTCAGTGCGCTCTACGTATTTTAGAACGGCGCC
>DDTZ01000204.1:0-295 GCA_002344565.1 Bdellovibrionaceae bacterium UBA2351
GTCGAATTTCGTCCTTGTTATAGGTGTAGCCGCCGCCCGAGTAATTGATTAGTCCGGCTCCATTTTCCAGAGCATAGCGGAAGGAGTCATTTGAGGCCTTAAGTAAATTATTTGCGGGTTCGTCTGAATCATAATACTTCAAAATTCGAAAGCAGAATTCAGCTTCTAGTTTGAGCTGTTTTAAATCTTCGTACACTATGCCAGCGATGTGCGTACCATGACCATGGTGATCCTGTAGATTCTTAGACTCATCAAAAAAACTCCATCCGTGGAGGTCGTCAGCATATCCATTGCC
>DDTZ01000204.1:591-2070 GCA_002344565.1 Bdellovibrionaceae bacterium UBA2351
TATCCATTGCCATCATCATCTACGCCGTTCATCGATTTATCATTCCCATTTTTATCTAAACCTGTTTCCCCCGCATTTAGACACAGCTGCTTTTTCAGCGTTTCGTTCTTGAGGTCGATGCCAGTGTCGATGATCGTAATTACAAATCGAGATTCTTTTTTAATTTCAGTCATTTTGTTTTCTGTGGCTTGGGCAGCGGCAATCCAAACAATGGGTAGAAGTGTTAAAAGTATTAGTTTAGAATACGTTTTCATTTTTAACTCCTTGGCGAAACTCATTGCCTAGCTGGTCAGAGGAAGATTTGATTAACAATCGTGGGCTTACCATCTCAAAGACTGTTTCTTTTTCAGTTTGGGCCGCGCACTTTTTAGTTTCCACTATATATTTCTTGGATTTTTTGATTTCATATTGAAATCGAAATCGGCATGCTTCTTTGTCTTTGAGTTCGACGATGCGGTCCCACTCGCTGTCGTACTTCATTGATTCAAAGTTGCTGGGGCTGCGCCACAGGGTCATGTTCAAAAACTCGTCGTATTGGTATTGCCAAAACGAGCGTTTCGTTTTTTGAACTTTGTTTAGTAGCCCCTGCGTGTACTCGTAGTTGTAGGCTGAGCCCAGGGTGTGAACCAGTCCGTCGCGCGTGTAGCTCAGTGAAACGGTTCCAATTTTTTTACCCATTAGGCGAACGATTCGATCGCCCTTATGTACAACATAGATTTCGGTTTGAGAAGGCGCCGTCCAGTGGCTTAAACGTCCGTCCGTAGAAAAGAAGTATGTTGAATGAGGTTGCTGATAAACAATCAGATGATCTCGGACAATGAGCTTGAGATTGTTTTCTTCGTTTTCAAATCGTTTCGGGTTTATCTGTTTAAACGAGACTCGTTTCCCGAGCACGCAATCAAAAATCGACATTTCATCGGCTATACTAATTTTATAATCTAGATCCGAGCACCAATTAAATCCGAAGACTCCTTTAAATAAAGAACGGGAGCTGTAGTGACGGGTTAGGACGGTTTCGTTGCCAATTTTTTCCGCGTGAGTTAAGCGAAACTCCCCAAATTCTTTTTTAACGTCGGCCATTGTGGTTGCGGCTAAGCAAAATACGAAGAAAAATAACGATACATAGAACATGGAACCCCCAAGTAAATAACAAAGCCTCAGTGAATTACGTTCGATGTAGCCTGTATAAAAGGTATATGGAAATCTTATACCAGTTAAAACTGTCTTTAAAACGAGCTGGCGTTGAAATCGATGACAGGTGTATGAAGAGCTGCCATAGATGTTCGATATTCTACAGCTGACAAAGAGTTTGAATAAAAAACGTACTTATATCGTTTTGGTTGAACAATGAGGAAACTCGCGGTAACTCTTTCTCAGGTTGATACAGGAGTGCGGAATGAAAGCTTTAGCAATTTCTTTGATTTTTTTCTCTCAATTTTCAATGGCAGCTCGAATTCTAGAGGCGCGTTGGGATGCGGG
>DDTZ01000204.1:2470-7967 GCA_002344565.1 Bdellovibrionaceae bacterium UBA2351
GGTCAAATCTTAGATTCTGGCTGGCAAGACACATGTTTGGGAGCTGAGCAGATGCAAACGATCACAGTACAAGAGATTCAAGATGGTTGTTATCCAAATACTCTGATTTTAAAATCGACATCATCTAAGATACCTGTTCTTGTTCATAAATAATTAAACACTTTCTGTTTGACGGCTCAAAATCCCTGAGTCGTCTTCCTTTCCGAAAAATAAATGCTTATCCTACGAATAATGCCTCGTTATGACGCGAGTCTTTTTGTAGTGGTACGCATTTTGTTTTACTAGACTTTTGTGGAGTCGTTGGTTTCAATTAGACACCGGGGGGAATATGTTAATAAGGAAATTAACATCGCTCTTGCTACTGACAGGGATTGTTTTATCGATCGCATGTCAAAAGAAAGACGATAATGTAAACGGAATTTACGCTGACGAATTAAAAGACCCAGCGAAAATATTTAGCAACAGACCTACTTCAATTGGTAAATTCGTTGCTCTTTTTAAACTTAAAAATCCAAGTTTGTTTGAAGCTCTCAAAGTAGAGCAGCTTAAGCAAACCATAGATCCGGAATTGCTAGCAGCTATTAACTCGGAACAAGCCGCATTTATCGCCGGTATAAAAGCGATTAACCCCGAGGCGTTGGTAATGATGAAGTACAAATACATCGTAAACGGTGTGGCGGTGCTTGTGTCGGTAGATGAATACCACAAAATTGCCGGCCTTGCTGGGGTGGCTAAAGCGGAGGCGGCACAAACATTCTCTAGACCATTGCTGGCTGAGAGCGATAAAAACGTATACGGAATGGATTTGGCGAAAAACAACTCTGCTCTGTTTATTGGAACTAAGTCGGCTCTAGATAAAAACATCAAAGGGCAGGGGATTCGCGTGGGTATCATCGATACCGGTATCGACTACACACATTCTATGTTAGGTGGTTCCGGTAATGAGACAGACTATAAAGCGATCAATCCGTCAGAAAAATCTAATCTATTCCCGAATCAAAAAGTAGTGGGTGGGTATGATTTTGTTGGAACCACGTTCGGTGATGGATCTCCAGTGGGTCGTATTCCTCGTCCAGACTCAAATCCAATCGATGAACTTGGTCATGGCACACACGTGGCGGGTACTGTTGCTGGTATTGGCAATGGGGTTAATTCATACGACGGCGTGGCTCCTGAAGCCCAGCTGTATGCATTGAAGGTGTTCGGTGCTTCGGGCGGAACGTCGGATGAGGTCGTTATCGCAGCGCTTGAGTACGCGGCGGATCCAAACGGTGATGGGAATATTGATGACCGTTTAGATGTGGTGAACTTATCATTAGGTTCTTCTTTTGGTTCGGCTCGTAACATGTATAACTTAGCGATTAAAAACTTAACATTAGGTGGAACCGTGGTTGTGGCATCGGCTGGTAATTCAGGCGATACAAGCTACATCGTGGGTGCGCCTGGTATTACGGAAGAAGCCCTGAGTGTGGCGGCGAGTGTTGATAGCATGGATCACAACTGGAAATTTAAAGTTGTTGAATTCTTTAAAGGTGCCGACTCAATTATTGCTGAATTCACGGAAGGCGCGATTTCAAAGAAAATTTCTGAAATTACAGAATCTAAGGACAAACTGGTTTACATTGGTTTGTCTGACAAGCCGTTAACAGCAGAGCAGGCATCGGCATTAAAAGGCAATATCGCTTTGATTGATCGTGGCGGAAACTCGTTCTACGATAAAATGAAGCGTGCTGAGGATGCAGGTGCGGTCGGTGTGGTTGTGGTGAATAACCAAGAAGGTACACCTATCGTAATGGGTGGGGAGCCCGATGGGCCTAAAGTGTCCATTCCTTCGGTAATGGTAGCTCAAAACGTCGGCGAAGCTGTTAAAAAGGAAGTTATTAAAGGCGCCGATGTTTTTGTTCAGTTGAAAACGCCTAAGAAGTTAGAAAAACCAGAATTGATCGATACATTAGCGGATTTCTCGTCACGTGGTCCACGTGGTGAAGATTCATTAATCAAACCTGAAATCACGGCTCCGGGTGAGATGATTATCTCGGCTGCTATGGGTAAGGGTCAGGAAACGGTGCCGATGTCTGGAACGTCAATGTCGGGTCCTCATATGGCCGGGGTGATGGCGCTAATGAAACAATTCTATCCGGAACTTAATTCGACAGAATTAAAATCGGTTGTAATGGGCTCTGCGGTTTCATTACGTGATGAAAAGAAACAGGTTTACCCGGTGTCACGAATGGGCGCGGGCCGCGTTCAAATTGATAAAGCTTTGGCAGTGTCGGTGGCGACGCAGCCAGCATCGATCAGCTTGGGTGAAGTGTTAGTTGAGTCTAAAAAGGTAATGTACAAAGAAGTTAAAGTTCGCAACATCCGCCCGGAAGCGGTGACGTTCTCGGTTCGTTTTCAAGGTCATCCTGCTATCACAATGACGGGTGGTGATGTGACGATGCCAGCTAAAGGTGCGGGTGTGTTAGGTCTTAAGATTGCGATTGATGCAAGTAAAATGAAAAATGGTATCGAAGAAATCGATGGCTTTGTTCAATTCATGCAAGCGGATAAAGAAGTCTTTCGTTTGCCAGTTCTTGCCATTGTTCGCAAAGTGACGCAGATGTCGGCGCAAAATCTAAAGATTTTCTCAACATCTGCGGCGGACTCTGATGGAGCCATGACTGAAGTAGACGTTAAGAATGAATCGTCGCAAGACGGTGTTGCGGTTCCGATGAACTTGATCGCTGTGGATGCGCGCAAATACGTGGATGCATCAGAAGCGGCGAATACGTCTAAAGCATGTGATATCCAGGCCGTGGGTTATAAAATTGTCCAAAATAAAATCTATTTTGGATTTAAAATGTATCAGCCTCTGACGACATGGGTAGCGTGTGAATTGTCTGTATTGTTCGATACAGATGGAGATGGTAAGCCCGATCAAGAGTTAGCCGGTGTTCCAATGAACCGACTTCAAGGGTTGCCTCCAGTGGGTCAGTTTGTATCCATCTTGTTGGACGCAAACATGGCGCGATCAATCCGTCAACAATATGAGTTAAGCGGAATGTTGGGTAAGCCAGTTGAGCTTAATTACGTCAAAGCCGTTGAGGACGTGCAGCCAATGTTGCCATTGAATCACTCTACAATTGCGGTGCTGGTTGCTGACATCGCTAAAATCCGCCCACAAAAAGCGACGGGTCAGGTGTCGTTCAAAATCGCATCCTCTAGCCTTGAAGAATACAACGTCGAAGAAGACGATTTCTTGGGTGACGATGAAAAGGTGTGGAGACAGTTGGATTTAACTTCGGCAGGTCAGAGCTTTGTATTCTCGGACTTCTCGACGACGTTGACTGCTAAGGCTCAGAAAACTCTGACATTCACAAAGGGCCAGGGTAAGCAGGATCTGATGTTGTTAATGCCTAATAATCGTTCATTAAATAACAGCGCAACGCTGGACGAACAGCTAGTAATCATGAAGCCTAGCTTCCAAAACTAAAAAAAAGATTGATGTGTAAATTATATGTAAGTATGATTTACACATGGATCAAATTTCACAGTCCTCACTTCAAGACACGTTACTAAGTGAGGACTTCATTTCCAAATGGACTAAAAATCGAATCTTACATTTTGATCTAGACTGCTTTTATGCGGCTGTTGAAACCCGCGATAATCCGGCACTAAGAAATGTTCCGCTCGCTATTGGTGGTCCGCCTAATTCTAGAGGTGTGCTGTGTACGTCAAATTATCTGGCTCGCAGTTTTGGAGTTAAATCAGCAATGGCCTCAAGTTTAGCTGTAAAGAAGTGTCCTAAGTTATTAATTCTGCCGCCTGATTTTAGGAAGTACAAGGCTGCGAGTCGCGAAGTGTTTGATATTTTCTATCAATACACCCCGCGTGTAGAGGGTCTATCTTTGGATGAAGCATTTTTAGATATTACAGATTTGTGTTCGAATCGTTTGGCCAGTGATGTGGCTCGTGAAATTAAGAAAAAGATATTTCAGCAAACTGGACTGACGATTTCAGTGGGCGCCTCTTATAACAAGTTTTTGGCCAAGGTGGCCAGTGACTGGATGAAGCCGGATGGTTTCTATGTCATTCCCCCAGCTCATCGGCAGCGATTTATGCAAGAACTTGATATTAAGTATATTTTTGGTGTCGGCCAGAAATCCCGAGAACGCTTGAACGCGAAAAAGATTTATAAATGTTCAGATATTCAGAATGCATCGATGGCTGATTTGAAAACCTTATTCGGCAGTCGGTATCTAGATATGTTCTATATGAGTCATGGTATTGATTTTCGGAAAGTTGACGGTGAGGGTGAGCGTAAATCCTTCACGTGTGAACTTACGTTTAATGACGATGTAAAAGATCACTTAACATTGATGCAGCGTTTGTTTCGCGTGTACGGCGAGTGGCATGGTCGGTTTCAGAAGTGGCAGTCGAATAGTGATGGGGGTGCTGGTCCTCATGTCAGTACGCTCGTAGTTAAGGTTAAGTATTACGATTTTAAACAAACGACTCACGAGTGTCGTTTTCGGGGCGATTATTCATTTGTTGAGTTTCAAAAACTACTTGAACATATTTTAGCTAAGCGATCGGAACCAATACGTTTGTTGGGCTTGGGTGTCCGCTTGGGGAGGGCTGAGGAACATACTCAGATGACTTTCTTGTAAATTCGATACTAGAATAGTTGTATGTCGAAGATTGTACTTGTGACCGGTGCCACCGATGGTATCGGCAAAATGACGGCGCTCCGTTTAGCGCAACAAGGTTGCCACGTTATTGTTCATGGGCGTGATAAGGATCGCGTCGCAGACACTATCGCTGCCGTTAAACAGAAAGTGGGAAGTTCGGCAAAGCTGGATTCTAGTGTTTTTGATTTAAGTTCTTTAGAGGCTGTTTGCGCGGGTGCGCAGGATTTGCTACAGCGATTTTCTAAGATCGATATCCTTTTGAACAATGCGGGTACCTACCAAAAAGAAAAGAAACTCTCAAAGGACGGTTTTGAGCTCACGATGGCGATCAATCATTTTGGGCCAACGTTACTAACGTTCCTATTGAAGCCGGCGCTTGTAAAGAGTTTGGAGGCTAAGGTTATCTTTGTCAGCAGTGTCGCTCACAATAGGGGTGTGCTCAATCCCGATAATTATAATTTTGAATCCAGCTTTGGTGCCTACGAGGCCTACGCCACAAGTAAGCTAGCCAATCTGATCACAGCTCAAGAATTAGCGAAAGAGTGGGAATCGGTAAATATATCAGTCTACGCCTTGCACCCAGGAGTAATCACTACCAAGCTTTTAAAAACGGGTTTTAATATCGATGGAGCCACGGTAGAAGCCGGATCCGAAACCAGTGTCTACCTAGTCACAACCGACCTCCCGAAATCCAAATCTGGCAAATACTTCGATGACTCCGCCGAAGCCACTCCATCAACCCTCTCTCAAAACCACCAAAAAACCGCTCACTTCTGGCAATGGACTAAATCCCAGCTAGCCCCAAAAGGTACCAGCTCCTAAAA
>DDTZ01000204.1:8277-27410 GCA_002344565.1 Bdellovibrionaceae bacterium UBA2351
TTTTAGGAGCTGGTACCTTTTGGGAGTGTCAACTTTTTAGACAGTTGGGTGACTCAAAATTTCCGAAGTGGGGGAATGTCTCAGAATGAGCCGGAATCAAGGCTGTTAAGGCCTTCGTGCGTGGCACGGAGGTTGCGGTACTAGTTAAGTGAGGAGATTTTATGAAACTCATGATTAAATCAGCTTTGGTTATTTTTTTCGGTATGTTCTTAATGTTAGCTTCATGCGCGAAGAAAAATAGTTCGGCGCAAAACAGAGGCGGGACTGCTCCACGGGGCGATCAGGCAATAGCCGGTGCTACTACATTAGGCGTTACAAAGTGTTCAGATGGAGTAACAAATGCGACAGGTCGAGTTTACGACGACTCAATGTCTGGAAATATTTTTAGAAACAACTGGGCCAACTTTTTCTCGGCGACAATGGCAGATAACTTGTTAGGTGAGTTAAGTGGTTCAAGTTCGTCTACTCAAACAGGTGTAAACATCACTTTGAAATTGAAGATTTCGGGCAACCAACTGAATCTTGCTGAAACAAAGTTGTCGATGGATGTAAAAGACAGTCTTGTGGGAACGCAAGCTACGGATTCAAACGAAATTTTGAAGTCAATCTTGGTTGATTTTTCTAAAGCAGAATCTGGTAACTTAACCAACGTAAACAACGGTACTGGAAACTTCACTGTCGTGTTTGCTGATGGTTATGGCAAAGTAACAATCAGTGGTTCGTTCAACCAAACAAAAGCGGATGGTACAGTGACATTTGCCAATTCGGTGCATTATAATAATGAGTCTCCAAAAAGCGGAAGCTTAGGAAGATTCTCACTGAATTCTTGTGGACTTTTCTACTAGAAGTTTTATTCTGCGAGCATGGATCTAAATTATACCTTTAATTGGCCCATGCTCGACACAGTGGCCGGCGGGAAATCCGTTCTAGACATACCCGGCCTAGAGATCGACGACGAAGACAAAGCCAATCTGTTCCTGCTGAGCTACGGTTTCGATATCCATAATGAAGAAGATCAAAAACGTCTTTGGTACTATCACCGACGTGCTATTGTTTTACTCACTGAAAAATTAAATTACCCTATTTACGAAATTCCAGAAATCCTAATCGATCGCAAACGGCTACAAGATATTCGCAAACTGCTGTACTTTTCATCACCGAAAAATGCGGCAAGCCCGGATTATCAGCGTTGGTCATGTGCTATTTTAAAGTGCATGCATGTCTTTGTTCACTCAGAAAATGATATGTTTAGTAATTTTTCGGAGGATATTCAAAGTCAGGTTTTGTCGGATTTTCAGAAATCAATTTATCACAATGGCGAATCCAACACCAAATATCTAAAGGCCGAGACGGGTACGCTTCCAGCCGTTGAGCTAATCGATTTTCAATACAAACCTTTTAAGACATCTTCAAGCACGGTAATCAAACTGCTTGCGCGTCCTGATGCTTTAGCAATGAAGGTATTTGATAAGCTAGGCGTCCGTTTTGTCGTTAAGAATGTTTATGACGTTTTTTCGGTTCTAAGGTTCCTGCTCGAAAATAGCGTCATTTCATTTCCGCATATTATGCCGGATCAATCATCTAATAACTTATGTCCCGTGAAGCTGTTCCGAGAGTCACTCGAACAGTACAAATATAACAATAATGGCACCGAGGATTTTAACGCCTTCTTTGTCAGGCATTTAGAAAGTAACCGCCAAGAGTATGAACTTATCCGAAAGTTCAATCAGCAAACTCATGATGAGTTTCGTTTTATTAAGTTTATCACCCGTAAATTAATTCATATCAATAAGGATGGAAAAAGAATGTATAGCTTTTTCTATCCGTACGAAGTGCAAATCATGGATGAAGTCTCTTATCAAAAAGTAATCAGTGGGCCTTCTAGTCATGACTCGTATAAAGAGCGACAAAAAGAGTCGGCCCGAAACCGTCTGTTTTCGAGGACCTAATTCATGTTGTTATTCATCCGCTTGCGTTCGATAGTTCTTGTGTTGCTATATCCTATCTATTTAGTCGGTTTATCAGCTATATGCGTGCTTCTAAATCTGCTTTTCAATAATCGCAAAATAGATAACTTTATTGTAAAGCTTTGGGCGGCAGGCACGTGCAAAATGTTTGGGGTACGCGTGAAAGTAAATGGCGAAGAGCGTGTTCCTAAAAAAATCGGCTGTATATACGTATTCAATCACGCCAGCTATTTTGATATCTGGGCTATGTCGGGATATTTGCCATCGTTTCGTTTCGGCTCAAAAATCGAATTATTTAAAATCCCGGTGTTCGGTTGGGCTCTTCGTCGTGTAGGTGTCCTGCCAATCGACCGAGAACGTCGGGAGTCTGTATTTCGTGTATACGCCGAAGCGAAAGAGCGCATTATTCGAGGTGACAGATTTGCCTTGGCGCCAGAAGGGACTCGCCAGACAACTGAAAAATTAGGTCCGTTTAAGTCGGGGCCGTTCGTTTTGGCGATTCAATGTTCTGCGCCTTTGGTTCCAGTGATTATCAGAAATGCAGCGCGAGTGATGTCTAAAGACAGTATTATTCCGAACTGGAATCGTTGGACCGATGAAATTATTTTGGATGTATTAGAGCCGATCGAAACCAAAGGCTTAGCGGTTGATGCAAAAAAAGAATTAATGGAAAGTACACGCGTGATTATGGCGGATGCGCTTGAGAATCCAGAAAAGTATCGTTCGAAAAACTCGAGCCAATCCTGAGCCTTGATTTTTAACAGAACAATTTAGAATAAAAAAGCGCCTCATTCGGGCGCTTTTTATTAGAAATATTTAAATGCCTATTTGCACTGTCTAAGTACGTAGAGACCTTCATAAGCTAATTGGTCTGTTACTTTTTGGCTGAAAACCAATTTGCCATTTGCGCCCGCGGACACAAGGCCTTGAAGTTTTCTATCTAGAATATCTACTGTGTTAACTGGTGGATTTGAGTAAACAGCAAATTGCGGAACTTCTTTCCCGTTAGCAGTCACTAGTGTGTATACGGCAAGAACAGAGTGAGGGTAGAGTGAGCTCCATGGAAAGTACTTAATCGTTACACCCTGGAATGTTTTGCTTGGAGTAGACTTAACCGTAGATACGTGAGCGACGCTTGTGTAGCGTTCCGCAGCGATTAGGTTGTTAGCAGTGTAAGTAACTTTTAACTCTGGCTTGTGTGTAGAGTCTGTGCATGTGTTTTGTTGAAAGGAAAATACAGAGAAAGATAACAGAAGACCGATTACGATCGTTTTCATTAAAGAATACTCCATGTAAAATTGTTTCAATTTTTTTTGCATGGGTAGGTTGTGCTGACAATAATAAAAAAATAATTTTACTGATTTTTATTTTTTGAAGACAAAAAATTACGTAGATAAAAAACTCCATGACGTACTGCCATGGAGTTTTTAAAAGTAAATTATTTACTCTATCTGAAATAGACTTCAGATGAATTTACTTCGTACCAAGAACCGTTTGCACGTTGACAGGTAGTGCCTGAACGAACTTCCGTGCGACCACGTGTGTAGATTTCACTGCGGTAGCTACGGCAAACTTCGCTGCGGTAACGGCGGTGGTAACCTTCACGAGTCGTAACGAATTGGCCGCGAGCGCCTGAACGGGAACCGTAACGAGCGCCATCCCAAGTTACCGGGCGACCTACCGGAGCATATAGAGATTGCTCTTGAGCGTCTCTGATAGCCATTTGATCCGCGCGATCTAAAGAGGCACCAATTGAAGAGCCTATAACTGCACCCGCGATGATACCAATACCAGTAGCTAAGGCATTTCCACTGCCGCCACCAATCTGGTTACCGATAACGCCACCAACGACACCGCCCACTACGGCGCCAACGTCGCTTTTGCTATCTAATGCGAGAACGTTCAAAGATCCCAGCATAAGTGCTACGATCGAAAACATTTTGATAGTTTGTTTCATAAACCCTCCAGTAAGGAATTATTTTCTTTCCAGGATAATTCCCGGAAAGGTTGAAAACGTAAAATAAGTTAAATCTAAATCCTTGATGAACTTCACTTGGTGAGAGTGGATGCTTTGAGTACGTTCATCGTAGTTCTTATCAATGGCCACATACGTATGATTTTTTTGTCCCTGATTATAGATATCTTCAGATGTTTCCCATACACCACGTGCGATGGCCTTGCTCTTGTTGAATGATTTTTTTTCTTTTGTCCAATTGTTTTGATCAAAGTAAGTGTCAAAAAATAATTTCTGCCAGAACACAAGAAGTTCTGGGTCCAATATTTCCACGCTTACACTTTTAGATGCGGCAGAAGTCCACGATGAAGAAATTAATCTTAATTTCGACACGGGTTTCTTTGAAGCTAAGTTTTTAATCGTGTCTGGTATTTCCACGCCTTCGGGAAGTGCAGTTCCGGTGCCAAAAAGGTAATAGGGTAAACTGAATTGACGACGAAAAAGTGGAATCAAATTTTTAATACTTTCTATTTTTTCCATAAAATGGGCAGCGAAACTGCCGCAGCCGGCACCTTCGTAACGTTCGGGTGATAGTATCATACTGAAGTTTTGTACGGGGCTGTTTGGATGATTCATGAATTCAAATGTTTCGTTCACAATGCTTTCACAATCAGTTTCTGTGATTTCTAAAACAGTCGCTATTAGGAAAATCCGTTTTGAACTGCCTTCAGCGGCGGCCTTTTCATTTTCCTCGATAAAATAACGAAAGCGGGCTTCGAGCTCGTTTGGATCTTGCAGAAAGCCGTCTTTAAAAGTAGCCAATAATGATGTCAGTCCCCAACCGTTATCGAGCAGAATCTTGTGCTGATCGTCGGATTCGCCAGATAGCCCAACCATAGACTCATACGGCATGTTGCCAATTTTGCATTTCCATCCGATCATTTCGTGACCCGGGTGGAAGTTCTTTTGAAAACTAAATGAATTAATTGAGTTATGAAGACCTTCATTCGTGCGGAAGTCAACGGCGATAGAAGGCACGCGCGATACTAATACAAAGTAATTTTTTGGTTTTTCATTGAGCTGGAAATACAGTTTAGACAAGGTTTTCGGCCATCCTAAATTGCTGATGTCGTCAGCATAGGTGACGTTAAAGCTAATTATTATAATTAAGAAATATAAAAAGCGCCCCATTAGGGCACAGTTATATTTGAAAACTCGTAGTTTTAAATCTTTGTTTTATTTTTTTGAATTATTTCAAGGAGTGTCAAAAATAGTTACGCAGTTATTACAGTTTGATGCCAGATTTTGCGTTCTGAGCTACCTTTTTATTCGTTTCAGGCAGTAATTTCCAAGTTGTTAAATAACTGTTATAACTAAAGGTTACCTTCTTAGAGCCAAGATCCATATGAATTTTGACCTCTTTTGGACTTACGCTTTCCATGTTTAGGATCTTAAAGAACTTTGGATTGGCCTGTAATTCTGTAGAAACTAAATACGATAAATAGTCCCAGCGAATGAATGGCTCAAATGTTCTGCCTTCATCTAAACTGCGAAAGGCGCCCACGTACCATACATTTTTAGTAATACACACTGGCCAGTTTTCATTTTTGAAGAAATCTAATTTTGCCCATGTCATACCATCCTCGGTGCGATAGATTCCATTTGAAGAAATCAAACCGCGAGTAGGGGATTCATTCGACATGTCACTTGAAAAAATGCCAGACGATGTAAGCTCACCGAGTGTTTTTACCGATTGTGAATTTTGTGTTGGACGTAATTTTTTCCACCACACCTCTCCGTGCTCGGATAAGCGAGATACCACCCAGCGACTTGGTTCTAAATCTACGATTTCCAATTTTGATTTTAATTTGGGACCGTTGTCTCGATGAACTAGGCTGAATGCACGCTTTTTGTCTGTAACATAGGCTTTGATGTCGGAAATGTTTAGGAGTTCATTTTGTTTTGAGCGGACGGCGTGTCCTTCGCGATACTTTATTTCAGTCCATCCACTTTTGCTGTGTAGAATCCATGAAGCAAAATCAGCTTTTAGAATTACATGGCCGGAATCGATGTAGCCTGTATGGCCATTGTAGGAAATTCGAATTTTTTCGTTTTTCCACTCGATGACTTTAAGGCGAGTGCCTTGAGGAACTGTCGTGATCATTTTGGAATTGTCCTCGGGCGTTTCCTTTAAAAGAGTCGCCATGTATGTGAGTGCTAAGCCAATATCTTCAGAAAAGGCCGCAAAATCACTTGCGCGCGCAAGGCCACGTTTCCCTGTTTTTAAATTTTCGATTTCTAGCCAGTCTTCAGAAAGAATAGTGACCAAACGAACAACATCATTTTTAGAAATGTAAAATATTTCTTTGGATTTGGCATCACGCTTTTCAGTTACCGAAAAGCTGCGATTAGATGTGATCAAATCAGAGACGTGAACATCTTTGGCCATTTCGTGGGATTCAAAAAAGAAATCGCGTTTATCCCAAACAACTTGGTAGGTGTTTGTTTCTTCAGTTCTGATTTTTTTAGATTCGAGTTCATCTTCAGAAAGTTGGCCTGACGGGAACTGACTATGAGGCGTTTTGTAGAATAAAGGAGCACCTTTTTCAAAGTGGGACGCCATAGCGGAAGTGCTAATAAAAGATCCAATAATTGCGATGCGTGCCCAACTCATTTTATGTGTTTTCCTTGAAGTTTATTTTCTAACGGGGCGCCTAAGGGCACAAGACCTTTTGACCTAAAACTTGTCTTTGGTTAGAACTATGGGCTTCAACTAACCTTTAGTAGGGGGCTTTTCGTGGCAGTTAATCAAAACTTAATCGGGAACTTGAAAACCATCGGCGTTTTAGGCGCTGGGCAAATGGGTAATGGTATCGCTCAGGTCGCAGCAGCAACTGGATATGATGTGATTCTGTGCGACATTTCAGACGAATCGCTAAAAAAGGCAATTAAAACGATTACGACGTCTTTGGAAAAACTGGCGTCTAAGAATCTAATCACTGAAGACCTAAAAGCAGCGGCGTTAGCGCGCATTAAAACAACCACTCAGCTGGGTGACTTGAAAAACGTCGAGGTGTTTATCGAGGCCGCTACTGAAAATATCGATCTAAAAATTAAAATCTTCAAGGACGTTGATGCGTTGATTAAGCCAGAGGCGTACTTGTTCTCTAACACATCGTCGATTTCGATCACGAAGCTTGCGGGCGCTACTAAACGTCCTCAAAAAGTCGCGGGCATGCATTTCATGAATCCTGTGCCGTTGATGAAGCTAGTAGAAGGTATCCGTGGTTTACAAACGACAGATGAAACGTTTGAAGTGATGAAGCAGTTAACTGAAAAATTAGGTAAAACCTTTGTGCCATCCGTAAAAGATATGCCTGGCTTCATCGTGAATCGTATCTTGATGCCAATGATTAATGAAGCCATCTACACACTTCATGAAGGAATCGCCGATGTTGAAAGCATCGACCAAGCGATGAAATTAGGAACGAACCAGCCTATGGGTCCTTTAACGTTAGCGGACTTTATCGGGTTAGATACCTGCCTTTCTATCATGCACGTTTTGCATGACGGATTAGGCGATAGCAAATACCGTCCATGCCCATTGTTAACGAAATATGTTGAAGCGGGATGGTTAGGTAAGAAATCAGGACGAGGATTCTATAATTATGGGACATGAATATAACCACATAAAATTAACGACCGAAAACGCGCTATGGACGTTAACAATCAATCGTCCTAAAGCTTTGAACGCCTTAAATGGCGAAGTGCTGGATGAAATGGGGCAGTTTTTGCGCCAGATTTCAGAAATGGAATTTGAGCATTGTCGCGGTTTGATCATCACGGGCGAGGGTCCAAAAGCGTTTGTGGCTGGTGCGGATATCAAAGAACTAAACGCGTTGGACGAATCCGCTGCGCAGGTCTTTGCGAAAAAAGGTCAGACCGTGTTTCAGGAATTAAATCTATTGAAGGTTCCCGTGATCGCAGCCGTTAACGGTTTTGCATTAGGCGGCGGTTGTGAGCTGGCTCTGGCTTGCGACTTTATTTACGCATCTAAAAATGCAAAATTTGGTTTGCCCGAAGTTTCGTTAGGATTAATTCCAGGTTTTGGTGGAACGGTACGTATGGCGCGTGCGGTAGGTATTCGTAAGGCACGTGAGTTAGTGTATACAGGTGAAATGATTTCAGCAGATGAAGCATATCGTTTGGGTCTGGTGAGTCGCGTATTTGAAACTGCGGAAGAGATGATAGCTGAAGCAAAAAAGAAAATGGAATTAATTTTCTCGCGTGGACCATTAGCTGTGTCGTGTGCGAAAAACACAATCAATCGTGTTTACGACATGGATATTGATGCGGCTCTAAGGCATGAGGCGGATAATTTTTCAAAATTATTCCAATCTGATGATGTCCGTGAAGGCACGCAAGCCTTTATCGAATCCAGAAAGCCAGCATTTAAAGGTAACTAGATCTAAACAAATCTGAAGTTAAGGAATTTGAAGATGACGTACAAGAATCCAATTCGGGTTGTAACAGCGGCCGCACTATTTGATGGTCATGATGCAACGATCAACATTATCCGCCGTATTTTGCAAGACAGCGGAGCAGAGGTGATTCATTTAGGCCATAATCGCAGCGTAAAAGACGTTGTGAAGGCCGTGATCCAGGAGGGCGCTCAAGGCGTATGCGTGAGCTCGTATCAGGGTGGTCATATGGAGTACTTTAAATATCTAAAAGATATTTTGGATGATTGCGGACTGTCTCACGTAAAAATTTTCGGTGGTGGTGGCGGTGTTATCGTTTGGGAAGAAAAAGTCGAGCTAGAGAAATACGGCATCAATCAAATTTTCCATCCTGATGACGGACGTCGTATGGGGCTTGAAGGTATGATCAATATGATCATGACCGAATGTGACTTTGATCCAAGGCAAATTACACCAAAACGTATTCCTAAAAACGATGCGTATGCGAAAACGTTTGGCAACGATCCGATTCCACAAATCGAATTAGGACGTGCTCTTTACGCTGTGGAAATGGGCGATAAAGTCGATTTGGCTCAGTACAAATTAGAAGGATTCAAAAATAAAACCGGTGAGGCGGCGCCCGTCATCGGTATCACAGGTACCGGCGGTGCCGGTAAATCATCATTGATTGATGAAATAGCTCTGCGCTTCTTGCATTTCTATCCGAATTTAAAATTAGGTATTGCCTGCGTTGATCCATCAAAACGTAAAACGGGTGGCGCACTTTTAGGCGATCGTATCCGTATGAATTCACTTTCACGAGATCGTATTTTCATGCGCAGCCTAGCGACTCGTGGATCCGGTGTCGAGGTTTCAAGACAATTGATCGATGTTTTGGACTTGTATCGTAAGCTGGATTTTGATCTCATCATCGCAGAAACCAGTGGTATTGGTCAGGCGTCGTCACAGATCACCGACCTGTGCGATATTCCATTGTACGTAATGACTAGTGAATTTGGAGCGCCTTCTCAGCTAGAGAAAATTGATATGATTGACTATGCTCATTTGATTGCGATTAATAAATCTGATCGTAAGGGCTCTTTAGATGCGCAGAAAGCAGTTCAAAAGCAGTACAAACGTTCACGTAAAATATTCGATGAAAATGTACAAGTGCCTGTGTTTTTGACCCAGGCTGCGCAGTTCAATGATGCAGGTGTAAATCAATTGTTTTTTGAGATGATGGAGCAAGCTAAAAATTTCCAATTAAAAGCTGCCAAATCAGATCTAGCGAATAAAAAATGGACGTTGACCGATGCTCAAAAAAAATCAGTGATTGCGGGTATAAGTTCATCCGTCATTCCTGGTCACCGCACTCAGTACTTGTTAGAAATCGTGAATTCTGTTCGTAACTATAAAAAACGTGTTCAAACACTATCTGAAGATCTATCGATTGTCGGAAGTCTAAGCCGTATTGGTTCGACCCCATTGAAAGACAAAGTGAATTCAGGCGATATAGAAAATTATCGCGCTGATGTTATGAAAAAGCTTGAGGAAACGGAGCGTGCTGATTTGTTGTCTTGGGATGAAAAAACAAAAACATACCAAGCCGATGAAATGATATTTAAAGTGCGCGATAAAGAATTTAGAAATGCACTGACATCGAAATCATTGTCAGGCAGTAGAATTCGTAAAGTCGTATTTCCTAAGTTCCGTGATTGGGGCGACCGTTTCCGTTTTTTAAAACTAGAAAATGTTCCCGGCGAATTTCCGTACACGGCCGGTGTATTTCCATTAAAACGAGCGGATGAAGATCCAAAGCGTATGTTCGCAGGCGAAGGCCCACCCGAGCGCACGAACAAGCGTTTTCACTTTTTATGCGAAGGGGAAACGGCTCATCGCTTGTCGACCGCATTTGATTCCGTGACTTTGTATGGGCAAGACCCTGATCTGCGTCCTGATATTTTTGGTAAAGTCGGCGAAAGCGGTGTTAGTATTTGTTCACTTGCCGATATGAAGAAGCTCTATGATGGGTTTGATTTGTGCTCGCCGAATACCAGCGTCAGTATGACCATAAACGGACCTGCACCGATCATTTTGGCGTTTTTCTTCAATACAGCATTTGATCAACAAGTCGCAAAAAAGGAAAAAGAACTAGGTCGCAAATTAAACGCTGAGGAATCACAAGCCGTGATGGACTTCACGTTGAAAAATGTGCGCGGTACAGTTCAGGCCGATATTCTAAAGGAAGACCAAGGCCAGAACACATGTATATTCTCGATTCAGTTTGCGCTCAAAATGATGGGTGATATTCAAGAGTACTTTGTTAAAAAGAGTGTTAAAAATTTCTACTCGGTCAGTATTTCTGGCTACCATATTGCGGAAGCCGGTGCGAATCCAATTTCACAATTAGCGTTCACGCTGTCTAACGGATTCACATTTGTTGAATATTACTTAAATCGCGGTATGAATATCGATGATTTCGCGGCGAACTTAAGCTTCTTCTTTTCAAACGGGTTAGATCCAGAATATACCGTGTTGGGCCGAGTGGCTCGCCGTATCTGGGCGATTGCGATGAAAGATCTTTACAAAGCTAACGACCGTTCGCAGAAATTAAAGTACCATATTCAAACAAGCGGTCGTTCATTGCATGCACAAGAAATTGCGTTCAACGATATTCGTACAACGCTGCAAGCCTTGCTAGCTATTCAAGACAACTGCAACAGCTTGCATACAAATGCATATGACGAAGCCATCACAACGCCGACTCAAGAATCGGTACGTCGTGCGATGGCGATCCAGATGATTATCAATCGTGAATTCGGTAACACGAAGAATGAAAATCCGCTTCAAGGCAGTTACTACATTGAAGAGCTAACGGACTTAGTGGAAGAAGCGGTGTTGGAAGAATTCTTGCGTATTAATGAACGTGGCGGCGTTTTAGGTGCGATGGAAACACAGTATCAGCGCTCGAAAATTCAAGAAGAGTCGTTGTATTATGAAAAATTAAAACATGATGGAACGCTGCCGATTATTGGTGTGAACACATTTATCGATCCGGCGACGTTGAAAGCGGATTACGTTCCCCCGAAAATTGAACTAGCTCGTGCGAGCTACGAAGAAAAACAACTACAATTAGATCGCGTAACTAAATTGCAGATCGAACATAAAACTGAAGCTGATAAGTTACTCGGTGACCTAAAGGCAACGGCGTTGAGTGGCGAAAATATTTTTGCATCGTTAATGAAAGCGGCTCGTCACTGTAGTTTATACCAAATGACTCAGGCTTTGTATGAGGTCGGCGGGGAGTATAGAAGAAATGTTTAATTTAAAATTAATCGTATTAGGAATGTTTTTGTTGACGACGTCGGCGTTTGCGGCGACTGAATCAGTTTCATCTTCGTATCGACTGCAAAACTTTTTTAGTGCTGACGTATATTCAGGCCCAACTATGGTGTCGGGTCAGTTTTCTACTCAGAAAAATCCTAATTCGTACGGGTTCGCGTTGAATGTTTTTTTTCAACCCGTGGATCAAGTGCCATTTCCTAGTTACATGAGCATCGGAAACTATAATTTTTCCATGGTGAGCAATGATGCTTCTTATCCATTTCCTGTCGGGCAAGAGGTATTATTTTCATCGACGTTCATGAATTTGATGGTGTCCGTTTATAGTGCCCATAATTGGGGTTTATATGTCGGAGTCGGGTACTCGCTTATATCGCTCTTCAGCGACAAGGATACAAAAAATTTGCAAAACTATGGGTCTCAACAGTACGAATTTCAGGCTCGTTATAAACTGAATGATCGTTGGGGCTTGAACTATCGAACAAAGTGGTCGCAAATAAATCAGTACCAAAACGGAAATTTTTCTTTTATAGAACTTTGGACGCATTTGGCGGGGATTAGCTATCTAATTTTCTAGCCAAACTAGGTGTGTTTGGGGGAAATATGAACGTTACGTCTTTAGTGCTAGCCCTATGTGTAGCGATGAGTGCTGTAGCGCAAATTAACCGACAGGTTCTAACGAATAGGGTAATTGTCGGATCTGATAACATGAAGCTAGTTGATGCCAACATGTTAAGTATTCCTTTTAAGTATCGTCAAATTGCTGAATCAGTGGGTCTGATGTCCATGGGGTGTACGGGAACTCACATTGGAAATGGTTTGGTTGTTTCGGCTGGTCATTGTTTTGATGCGGCTAAGGTGGCCAAGTACCGTACGTCATGCGAAGGCATTCAGGTATTCTGGAACGTTCGCGAGGGTCGTCAGCCGTCTGGTGTTAGTAATTGTCGCCAAGTTTTAGTATTAGAATTAAATAACCAAAAAGATTATGCCCTTTTTCGAGTGGACAATCCGCCCCGAGCTGCGGTGAAAGTGAGAACTCAAGGTCGTCCAGCATTAGGAACACGAGTCACTATTTTTTCGCACCCATTTAGAAATCCACTAACGTGGTCAGGTACGTGCGATATCAGTCGAGCCTTAACCTATGGGTTAAATGTAAACGCAATTCACCATTCCTGCGATACGAACCCGGGTAGCAGCGGTGCTGCTATCATTGACGCCGTTTCATTAGAAGTGGTGGGTATTCATGGTGGCGGTGTAGAGAAAGGCTTGTCGGGTTCTAACTACGGCACGTATATCGACTGGACGTATATTCCAGCCGTCCTAAGGCGTTTAGGGTATCTATAAACAGGGCCACGCGAACGCGTACTTTATGAATCTTAGTTTAGTTCATCTAAGTACGAAAGCGGTAAGTCCGTCGTCAAAGATTTAATCGCGTAGTAAACAAACACGACAGTTAAAAACTGCAAGGCAACGACGATAGCGCCAAAAATAATTTTCTTTGTTAAATTTGTTTCAAATTTTAAATACTGTCCTAGGTTTTTAAGCGAAGCATAGTTGAAAACGACGGGAATAAATACAGCGGCAAGTAACGCCATTACGACTGCTTTTCTGAGGAATGTGCCCGCAGAAACGGGTAATGGGTCGGTAGAGGACGTGTCAGCAGTTTCAAATTCTTTGATGATCCTTAGTGCTTCAGCCTCATCTGACCAATCAACCATTAATTCATAACGACCGTGATCCCCACCTACAACAATGGACGCGTATTCTTTGGATCCTACGATTTCAGATTGTATTCCACGGTTAAGCAAAGCTTCCTTAGCTAAGTGGGCATTCGTTTGTGAGCTGAATCGGGCAACTTTTTTCATCTAAATATAAGAGTGATAGATTTTTTCAGCTACGTCAATACCATCACAGGCGGCCGAAGTGATTCCACCAGCGTATCCGGCGCCTTCACCAGTTGGATACAGATTCTTATGTGATACGCTTTGAAGAGTTTCTTCATCGCGGGTCACACGGATCGGGCAACTGGTGCGGGTCTCTACGCCATAGAACTGGGCTTGATCAATTACAAAGCCTTTCATTTTTGTGTCGAAATTTTCTAGACCTTTTAGCAAGAACTGATTCACTTTTTTTGGAAGTAGCGTTTGCAGATTCACGCCAACAACGCCAGACGGGGAAGAGCCCGCGATTGTAGCGCCCGCTTTGTTTTTGATAAAGTCGGTGATTTTTTGTGCCGGCAATTGTTTGGTTCCGCCCGCTGCCTGTACCGATTTAAAGGCCTTTGTTTCTATGTCTCGGCGAAGTTTCATTCCTCCCCAGAGGTCTTTTGAAGTGTCTTTGCCAGCTTCGATGGTAACTACAATGGCGCTATTTGCCCAGTGAGAATTGCGATTAAAGTTACTCATCCCATTGCAAACAAGGCCGTCGACTTCCGTGCCGCTGGATAAAATGAAGCCGCCGGGGCACATGCAGAAACTGTATACGCCGGTGTTGGAGTCGTGATCATGGTAGGTTAGTTTATAGTTAGCGCTGCCTAATTTTGGATGAGCAAAGTGATCTCGATACTGGATTTTGTTAATTGCCGCCTGTGGATGTTCGATACGTAATCCCAAAGCGTAAGATTTTGCTTCCATCGATACGCCATGTTTTTCAAGCGAGTGAAAAACATCCTCTGCCGAATGACCAGTAGCTAAGACAATGTGATCAGATAAAAACGTTTGACCATGTTCGGTTACAACCCCTTTGATAGAGGCTGCGTCACTGACAAAATCAACGATCTGAGTGTCATGATAAAACTCACAGCCATTTTGTCTTAGAAACTCACGCATCTTTGGTATGACCCGGCGGATTTTATCGCTGCCTACGTGTGGGTTTGATAGGAATTCAATTTCAGCGGGCGCTCCAAATTGGACAAGGCGATTCATGACATAGGGAATATGTGAAGACTTGATTCGAGTAATCAGTTTTCCATCAGAATACAAACCGGCTCCACCCTCACCAAAGCAAACATTATTTCGGCGGTCTAATTCCCCATAACGCCAAAACTTGTTAATGCCCATGATCCGCTTTTCAGCAATAGATCCACGCTCAAAAAGCAGGCAGGGAATGCCGCGCTCTACCAAGCGCAGAGCCGCAAAAAGACCGGCAGGTCCACTGCCGACGATGATCGGTTTCGTCGTGACTGTTTTATTCAGGCGTTCGAGGTGGAACTCTATTTTTGAAAGTGTTTCGTTTTCGCCCGCAACTTCAATGCTGTACACAAAATGAGGGTTATGGCGTTGTCGTGCGTCTACGCTTTTTTTAAGGATTCGGTAGTCGCTGAATTTCGGGGACAATAACTCAAGTTTTTCCTTAATATCCTCATCTAGACCCACTTTGATATCTTTGAAAACTTTTGTCATTAAAACGGGATAGTCTTTTGACAGCAACCTAGTCAAGTCTATAGAATCCTTCCTATGTGGATTTTAAAAGTTTTACCAAGAAAGCGTTTGAGTAAATTTGTAGGCCGATGGGCTTTTAGAAAATTTCCTAAACCATTGCAAGTTCAAATCAACTACGCGTACGCGCGGTTTTTTAATATCAACCTGCATGAAACTGAATTTCCTTACTATGATTACAACTCACTAGGTGAGTTCTTTATTCGTCGTTTAAAACCATCGGCGCGTCCTTTGTCGGCAGCTCCGTTGGTTCACCCAAGCGATTCGGTGATTGCGCAGCACGGACCTATTGACGGCACAGTGATGATTCAAGCCAAAGGCAAAGACTTTACTGTAGAGAAATTAATTAAAATTCCGGATGCGAAGGAAAAATACAGTGATGGGTATTTCCTAACATACTACCTTTCTCCTAAAGACTACCATCGCGTGCATTCACCGGTAACGGGATTTATCACGCAGATCCAATACTGCACCGGTGATTTATGGCCCGTAAACCAATGGGCTCTGGAAAATATTCCTGAACTGTATGCTGAAAATGAACGGATTTATGTTGAGATCGCTACCGAAAATGGTCCTGTCGGAGTCGTGTTTGTGGGGGCAACTAATGTGGGATCGATCGTTTTGAGTTTTGATCGCAAAATTTTCACGAATTGGAAATTAAAAACGATGAACAAGGTCTATGAACAGCCGATCCCCATCGAAAAAGGTGCGGAGCTTGGCATGTTCCGAATGGGAAGCACGATCGTGGCTTTGTATAACAAAGAGATAATGGGGCTTTATAAGGATTCGCTGGATATTAAGAAAGTCGTGAAAGTCGGGCAGGCGCTGGTTAAAGGGTACTAGAGAGCCGGGTAGGCGCATTCTGTGTCTGAAGTTTCCTTTGTGATAATCTGGGTTAGTTCTGGTAATTGTTTTTTTAACTTTTCGTAGAGCCAAATAGTAATATTTTCAGTCGTTGGGTTTTCTAGGCCTTTGACATCGTTGATTAGAGTGTGATCGATTTGTTTTAGGATTGGGGTCGCCCGTTTTGTTATATCGTTATAATCAATTAACCAGCCTAGTTTTGGATCTATTTGGCCTTTTAGTCTGAGCGTGATTTTAAAACTATGACCATGGGTTTTTGAGCAGGGGTGCGTTTTTGGTAGATTTGGCAGGAAACGAGCGGATTCGATTTCAAATGACTTTTTGATTTCGATGGTTCGGGTATTCGGAGTTTTTGATTTCATGGGAAACCTCGTTTATAGTGTGTCTTTCATATAATCATTGGGCTGAGGCGGCAAATGGAAACTACTACTTTAAATTTACATAAACAAAATTTCAAATTTTCGGCGGCTCACTTTCTGATTTTTGATAAGCAATCGGCTGAACGTCTTCATGGGCATAATTATCAAGTGAAAGTAAATATAACTGTACCGCAAGACGAATCACTCTCTAAAGAAGGGTATTTTGTGGATTTTAATGTGTTTAAGAAAACCATTAAAGCCAAACTCGATGAATGGGATGAAATGGTTCTGCTTCCTGGAAAACACGAAGATATGAAGTTTACGGAAAATGGACCCTCACTTGAGGTTCGCTTTCGTGAGCGATTTTACGTTTTTCCAAAAAACGAAGTACTAAGGCTGCCCGTGACGAATACGTCCGTCGAACAGCTGTCCCAGCTTCTGGCGACCTCTTTCCTGCATGAATTTAAAGTTCATGGTGTGCAAAAAGTACAGGTTTCGGTTGAGGAAACACGGGGTCAAGGCGCCAGCACAACCGCGACCCTGTAGGTTTTATTCAATTGATTTTCATTAACTCAGGAATCTGAAATATTGATTAAATTCAAAGTCACCCACATGTTAAAGTCCCGCCATGTCCATAGAATTTAATCGTACCTATAAAATTCAAAAGATTTTGAAATCTGATCAAAATGCGGAAATCACTGATCGTCTTTATGATCTCGGCTTTGTTGAAGGCTTAGATATTATCGTGGAAAAACGAATGCCCTTCGGCGGTCCATGGATCGTTTCCTCACCGATGATATATGTGGCTTTACGGGACGAAGAATTTAAGCGTTTGGAGCTAGTATGAGTCATGTCTATGTTTTAGTAGGGCAACCCAATAGTGGTAAAACCACGCTGTATAACTGGCTTACTGGATCAAACTACAAAACTGTAAATTACCCAGGCTCAACGATTGAATACTCAATGGGCTCGATTGATCTTAAACATGGCACTAACAAGTCGTTCGTTGATACACCGGGAACCTATAGTTTAATTCCTAAAAGTCCGGATGAAATCGTCACTAGCAAAGTTCTGTATGAAAATGAACAGACGAATAAAGCCCACTGCATTTTAGTAATCGATGGTGTTCATCTAGAACGCCAGATGACATTAGTCTTTCAGATGAAAGAAGCAGGCATTGATTTTTCAATTGTTGTCACAATGGCTGACCTACTAAAAGAGCAAAACACGCAGATTGATTTTGCAGCATTGTCCAAAAGTATCGGCGTGCCGATATACGTGTTTAATGGGCAAACCAGCGAAGGAATTGATAAACTGATTTCTGGATTACCAATAGCTATTTCAGAAAAACCCAGAAAAAAAATTTCTTGGACCTATTTAGATTTTCAAAGAGCCCGCATTGACGCCATGGAAGAAGTCGATAGGGTCACCCGTAAAAGCAACACGAAAGATATCTACGGTTTCACAAAAAAATTAGATGCATGGTTCTTAAGTAAACTTGGATTCGTGTTTTTCTTTGGAATCATGACGTTGTTATTTGCATCGTTATTTTGGTTTTCGGCGCCGTTTTCAGATTTGATCGAAGCTGGTTTTGGATACATCAGTGCACAGATTGAAGCTGCTTACCCGGAATCGTTCTTAGCCACCTTTTTGTCTCAGGGTATTGTGGCCAGCTTTGCGGCCGTTTTGGTTTTCGTTCCTCAGATTTTGTTTTTATTTTTGGGATTGGGATTTTTGGAATCCAGTGGTTATTTACCAAGAGCCGCGGCTTTGATTGATCATCCTTTGCAGAAAATGGGTTTAGGTGGGCGTTCGTTTGTACCTATCTTGTCGGGATTTGCCTGCGCTGTGCCGGCACTCATGGCGACACGAAATATTTCATCCAAACGCGATCGCTTTATTACTTCATTCATTATTCCGATGATGAGTTGTTCTGCGCGTCTGCCGGTGTATGGTCTGTTGTTGTTATTCCTGTTTCCCGATAATGCAATATTAATAGGATTTGTTTTTGCCGGTCTTTATTTTCTTTCGCTTTTGTTTGGTGCCGTGGCGTCGATGATTTTAACCAAGTTTGTGAAGCCATCTAAAGATCAATTTTTTATGATGGAGCTTCCTTTGTATCGTCGTCCGCGCATTCGTATTATTATTAAACAAGCGCTATCGAAGACTAAGTCGTACGTCACCCGGGCTGGTCCTATTATTATTTTCTTTGCGGTGCTATTATGGTTAGGGGCTCAGTTTCCGCGCGTGAATAGTCAGGCGCCGGAGCTAGCGGATAGTTACATCGGTCAACTTGGCCATGTTATGGAGCCTGTATTTAAGCCGATGGGTGTGGATTGGCGTGTAGGTGTAGGTTTGATCTCTGCGTTCGCCGCACGTGAAGTTTTTGTGTCAACGATGGCGGTAGTATTCAAAGTCACCGCAGAGGAAGACCAGCAAGAACATGATCTTTTGCAAATCATGAATGAGGCTAAGTTTGCGGACGGAACGCCGATCTTTACGGTGGGTAGTGTGCTGGGATTGATATTCTTCTTTATGATCGCACTTCAGTGTATGACAACGGTAGCAACGCAGATTCGCGAGTCCGGTTCGCAAAAATTTGCATGGACTCAGCTCATCGTTCTAAACTTAGTAGCCTATGGGGGCGCCGTTTTGATAAACCAGATCTACCGCCTAGTGGTCCTCTAAAGAACTGGCCCCCTAGCGTGCAGCTAGGGCCGATCGCAGCTCGGGTGCATAAGTTGCTTTAT
>DDTZ01000098.1:0-210 GCA_002344565.1 Bdellovibrionaceae bacterium UBA2351
GCTGTTGTTGCAAACGTTTGAATAGTGCTAAATTGCGCCGCCGTTGCATACTGCGTAGATGTTCCCGCAAGAAGATTTGTTAGGTTAGTTAATTGCGTTGGATCGAGTGCCGGGGCTGCTGCGGGATTACCACTGCCATCAACGGCTCGCAAAATATTAGTCACCGCAAATGTTCCCACTTTTTGTGATTCCAGAGCATACATCGATTGC
>DDTZ01000098.1:632-15195 GCA_002344565.1 Bdellovibrionaceae bacterium UBA2351
AAAAATTCGGTCCACTTGATACGTGGGGGAATCCAGACGAGTGCCTGTTCCATCATTCATGGTGAGTGAAAAAACTCCAGCGGATCCAGCCATATTTAATGTTTGAACTTCTTCGTACAGCAAGCAGTTTTCTGAGCCGGGTGATCGGACTTGCATGCGAAACTGAACAGCAGTTCCTTCTAAAGCAGTTCCATCGGGTTTGAAGATTCGGCCCTGGTATGACACTCCAGGGTTGTTGGCGAAACTAGACGACGCTAATAAAAATGTGAGTAAAAAGAAAAGTGTTCTCACTGAGTCTACTCTCCCGAGGTGATTCGTCCGTTAACGTGCAGGTAGACTCGATATCGATTTTGTGTGAAAGCAAATTGCTTATTGGTTATCATGCCAGCTGATTGTTTGACTCTAAATCCAGAGGCCGCTGTGGAAACGTAGTTACTAGAACCGGATACATTTTCAAGAGATGTTAATTTGTTAAACGGAGTCAGAGGCACACCTGAACTGCCATCAAGAGGAGTGATCGAGCTATGCATAAAGCAGCCTGATAAAACAAACTGAAGTGGAATAAAAAGTAAAATCCGTTGGTATTTCATATATCTAGATCTCGGACTTTGCGAGCGATGTCTTGAGTAGAAAATAGAATTCGTCTCAAATTGAAACGAAATTGTTAGCAAATGCAAACCGGTTCTATTTTTTTCCTTGGAAATACTAATTGCACTAGGGTTCTAAAGCTATGTTGCAATGCTCTTTATGCCGTTGCAAGTGCCTTGTGTCGTATAAGGTATTCGGAAATTTTTAAAGTTCTGTATTCTCCATCGTCGTCATCTTCAAGTAGCTTTGCCAGTACTTTCATCGCATCGGTGGTTGTAAAAATTCCTACGACTTCACGATTGTAGTTTACAATCACTGTACTTCCGATTTTTGATTCGGCCATTTCTTTAACGACGGTTTGCAAACTTGTGTCGGGAAGTACGGAAAATGGATTGGGTGTCATGATGTCAGAAACAGGATTAGTTCCTTTTATGTTGGAATTGTAGAGCCTAGAAAAATCTCGATCTGATAAAATACCAACTAAATTGTCTGACGCATTGGTAACTGGTAAGTGACGCATGCCCCACATTTGCATTACTTCTTTGGCCTCATTTATAGCAACCTGATCCCCGATTCTAACAGGTGCTTTAGTCATTTCTTTTGCTATCGATTTTGTCATAGATCCTCCCCGCTATGAAAAGACAGATGCAACGGGATGGCCAAGTCCTAATTCGAATATATTTTCACTGAAAGAGAGTTTGTGACAGAATTTCCCAAACTCTCGACTAAGGCGCTTTAAATTGGTAAAAATGTCATTTTCTATCGTTCAGTCGATTGCACTCTCTGAGTGCATAGCAAGGCTGTCGGTGTTTGCCTACTATTCAAAAAGTTCTAGTTCTAATTCGTCGGCCGTTATCTGCAAAGCGGTCTGTCGAGCTTGTTTGTAGAAATCGTGTTGATTGGAAATCCAGTCTCCCCAGGCTTCGTTCACAAAGAAATCACGTTCTTCAGGTTCAGTATCCTCGCTGATCGCGGCCTGACAGTAACTGAGTGTGTTTTCATCGAAATTCATTTTTTCTAAAACTCGGCACGCCAGTGTCCATTCAAACTGATTTAAGTAATCTTCAATTTGTTTCCAAAAATTTAAACCTTTTTTTCCTTGATTGCTCTTGCAAAAATAAGAAGTACAAACTCCGGGGCGATACGTCCAAATGGAACACTGGTTTCTATTTCCGTCGAAAAATGGGCACAGAAGTTCCGAACGTTTACCAAATCCGTCAGCACCAAGGGCCGAAATTTTATTTTGCTCGGCAATTGATGGATAGAGACCTACCGGAAGATAAATGCCTCTAGCCGCGGCTTTCTGTAAATCATCTAAAGATAAAGCGCCCAAGCTAAAGTTGGGAAGATATGGAAAATACGTACAACATTTCAAATGATTCAGAAATGGGCCAGGATCACGAGTTACGCCTGATGGATTGACCATCGCACACTGATCACACGTTGCTAAGGTTTCTTCGGGAACATCGCAAAGACGCTCCTTTAGCCATGGATCGTAAGCTTGAGGATACGGTTTCATTTTAAACCCACACGTTTTTGCACGTCATAATTTAGCTCCAAAACATCAAATGGCAGTATCAGCTATAGTATTGAATGAAAGGCAGAACGAAATCAATGCCTAAGGCTTTGGTTTTTGAGGGCAATAGCCATGGCGCCAGCCCATCCGAGTTGGAAACTCTCTACATACAAGGGGACGCTTTGAATACACAACGCATTTAGTGTCGATCAAATATCGACATTTTCCATCGCGAGTTTGTTTCAATGCAAAGAGTCCGGATTCCTTGCGATAGGCTGTAATTATATTTTCTTTTGTCAGACGGGTAATTACTTTTTTAAGCGGTTTACTTAGATCGTCATCAGAAACTAGATCTAGTTCAACCATATCTTCCCAACGAATTTCAATAGGCATCGTGCAGCAGGTGGCCGCGCACGTTTTGCAGCTAGTTTTAGTGTATTTCTTCCAGGTGGCTGGATTTTCTTTGTCGACCAGGTTGTCTAGTTTACTTTTTAATTTTGCCATATCTATCCGCGGGATCTATTGCATGACTCCAGAAAATTTAGTCGTATTTCCGGCCGTGTCTGAAACCGCAATAACAAATGGTCCGCGAGCTGGGGGAACGGTCAATCGCATTAGAAAAAGTCCTTTACCATATTGGCCTGTTGTCGAAAGAACTTTTCCATTTGGGGTTCTTAATTTTGTAACAAAGACCTGGCGAATATCGGGCCATTTGTTGTCGGGACCAATCAAGGCTTTCCTAAAATCCCACGCAAATAATTCGCGAGTGCTAAACTGAATGCCGATAAAAGGGGGTGTCTGCACATAGATACTGTTATCGCGCGTTTCTGTGGTGGCAACGACTACGTACTGCAAAGGTCCGATCACAGTCCCGGCATTTACTAATTCAACGACTGAACCATCGGAGCGAACTCCGTAGACGCCATGAATGGTTGGCGCAATGCGGTCGGGAGGCGCCAGAGTATAGGCTTCTGGATTGATAACTAAACCATCTTGTCGAAGAATATTGTAATGAATATGGTCATAGTCGCTGGGCCATGGAATAACCGATCCAATGACGGCGCCTTCCTGAACCACGACATTTCCTTTATTCAGAGCTTGAATTGTTTCTTTAGGAAGATTCATGGAATCGACATGATGAAGTTCAAAACGATATCCATCAGCTGTTGTTACTGCGAGTTCAAAGTACAAGTCATCATGAGGTTTTCCGTTCCAAGGAATCCAATGTTTAACTTCAGAGCCATCGGGATTGTCAGAATAGCTATAATAGCCACCCTCAAGTACTCCGGTCACCGGGGCTTTAACAACTGATCTGGCAGGGGATCTTAAATCGCAGCCCTTGTGATAATAAGGCAGGGCCATCCCATATTGTTGATAATTAACGTAGTTCTGCGCAATCGTACGAGCAGCATCAACAAATTGCACTGGCCACTTTAGGTTGCTTGGAGGTTCTGACCGTACCGTACGGTGGCCGCGATAATGAGGAAATGAATGAAAAGGACGATAGCCCATTTTTTGTAAAACTGGGGCCGGTAAAACGCGTTCATCGGCGCTGGCAGGTTTGGGGCCAATGGCAAAAGTTATAGTTAAGGCCGCTAATAGAAAAAAGCGAATGATCATTAGACTCTCCTGGCGTTGTAGGAGAGTAGTAAAGAAAACGCGTTCAAGTCAACGCCGTCTTTGTTCGCATCGCCTTTTAAGCGGCGCGGTTTTGAACTCGTTCCGCTATAGATTTCATGTTGAGAATAAGTAGGTTAACTCGAGTCGTACCATTGGAAATGGATACCGCCTCTTGAATATCACTATTCAGGCCAAAACTAGTATTAACAAACATGGTCTCGGGTAGTTTTGTTCTGTCATTTTCATGGAACGACTGAATACCTTCTACTGAATCTACGACGAGGCCAAACAGATCAGATCCTTTTTTAAAAATAAGAACTTTACCTTTTCCATCATCGGCACGAGCGGGAATAGAGTACATGGCCCGCGCATCAATCACCGTGACCAGTTCACCGCGTAAGTTAAGAATTCCTTTAAAGTGAGCCGGTAATCCAGGAGGGTGCATTAATGATTCTGGCATATCTATGATTTCGCGAATATCTTCGATGCCGACGGCATAGGTGTCTTTTATTGAAAACGAGATATACGTTTTCTTGGCTCCAGCGCGAACCTTTTTAGTGTTCTTTTCGGATTCGTTGGCTTTATACAATTGCGAATGGCCGTGGGTAAGTGCTTTGATTTCGTCGTTGTGGAGGATCTTGTGTGGATTCAAAAGTAAGATTTCTGCTTTGTCTGAAGCCAGAATACAGCCGACAAACATTTCTGAGCGCGGATTGTTAATTACTGGAAAGTTGACGAGCTCATCAGGAAAATAGGAAACGATGCTGTCAACGGCATCGACTAGCAGTCCAAAATAGACACCATCAATTTTTAAAACCACGATGCGCTGATCGTCTTTCTGGCGATTCAAATTTTCGGTAGGGTAACCAAAGAAACCGGCGCAATCAATGACCGGTACCGTTGAGCCCCGTATATCAATAATTCCAAGGCAATAGTCGATCGCTAAAACAGAATTTTGAATTTTCTCGACTCGGCGAATTTCCTGAATGTCTTGAATTCCTAGAGCACAACGGGACGGACCAATGTGAAGCGAAATGCACTTTTTTTGTAAGCCCCGTTTGCGTGTGCGAGATTCTTGGTTTTGCCGTGCATCGAGTTCTGCTTGTTGCGGTATGTTCTGTAATTTTAGAATGGCAGGGATATTCAATATTTGAACTATCCGTTGTCCATTGTTTTTGTTAAATACGCCACAGATAAGTTTCTCTTCGGTGACATCTTCAAAGTCGTTTTTTTCGTCATCATGACTTCTAAAAATTTCACATGTTTTGTCGAAAAGTAACCCTAGACGATACTGTCCAATTTCGACGATGGCGATACGCTGGTCTTCCGTCGATTGGGTTTCCGCTAGTTTAAAAATTGACTTTAAGTCAACAACGGGAATCACCGTACCACGTAAGTTAAATAGTCCTTTCAAATACACAGGTGATAAGGGCAGCTGGGCGTAAACCATAGGTGGTACTACGACTTCTTGGACGTATTGAACTGAAATGGCGAACTCACTGTCGTTTAAAAAAAAGGATCCGAAAATTTCTTTTTTTTCCATCGCCAACCTCATTTGTTAGTCGTAATTCTAGGTATTTTGTCGATTCTAAACGTAAAATTATTTGCAAAGATGATGATCTTTCTGCCTTCTTCGCCGCCGCCATCTTTACCAATCAGCTTAATTCCTAATTTTTTTATTTCGGCCTCGGCGACTGAAAAATTCACAGCTCCAATTAGGTCTTCTGAATTATTGGTTCCAGGACTGGTCATGTTTCCACCCCCAGCTACCACAGCATGTATTTCAGGATAATTTTCAGGACGTATTTTCATTAGGGCTAGTAACGACGGAATCGCTTGCGTAACGTAGCGTCCATCAATAGCAAACGAGGGCGCGGGATTGATGGGCAGCAGGCAGTGAGATAGCCCGCACACGTTTTTCTGCGGCCATAAAAATGCAATGCCTACGCAGGATCCAAGCAACGCTTTAAGGGTTTCACCCTTTTTAGCAATTTTAATTTCGCCAATGTGTACATTTACTTCTGTCATGCAGCCCCATGCGTTTTTTTATTTAGAGGTACTTTTTTATAGACGAGGGGTTCTGACAACTGAAAATCAGTTTGAATATGTGATAAGGATTCAGATTCTCCAATAATCAGAACGCCTTGATCGGAAAGTCGGGGAGAGGCCATTTTTAGAACCGTCTCTTGATCGGGACCGGTGAAATAGATTAGGACATTTCTAAGTAACACCAAGTCGAATCGTTCGTTGATAGCCAAGGGTTTAAATAGGTTATGCTGCAAAAAGCGAATACGATTTCGGGCTTCGGGAGTTAGTTGGTATACATCATTGCCCATTGACTTCATGTATTTCACAAAACTTTCCGGTCTATTTTTTCTAAACACCTCGATTGATTTTCCAGTGTAAAGACCTTTTTGGCATAGACCGATCATTTCTTGGGATACATCCGTGCCTATAATTTGATAGTTAAATCCGGGGTTTTTCTCTTTAAATGATTGGCAAAGGACGGCAAGAGAATGTGCTTCTTCCCCTGACGATGCGGCCGCAGACCAAACCATCAATGTCTTTCCGTGATTGTCGTTGTGCCAATTAGGAAGAAAACTCTTTTCAATATAGTCCCAAACTCTTGGTGTTCTGAAAAAATAGGTTTCATTTGTAGTGACTAGATCTACGAATACAGTTTTTTCGCTCGGGGTGTTTATTACATATTGGTAGTATTCTTCATAGCTATTCAAAGAAAGGCTAACGACTCGTTTGCGCAAGCGTCCTTGTAGCATCGAGTGTCGGTTGGGGGCAATAGTAATGCCTGTTAATTGGTGAGTTAATTTTAGGAAGTTCAAAAAACAGGCGTCGTTAAGTGTGCTTAAGTCCATTCTGTATCCTATTACGATGCGAATTTCTGTACCGCTTGTTTTAATTCTTCTGCTGCATTTGCGATTTCACGTGTGGCTTGCGCAATTGAATCAGACGAAGCTGCGGATTTTTCCGTTGCATCGGCGACCTGCTGAATCGCGCCCGCTACATCTTTGGCCGCCGTTTGTTGTTCCTGAGCAGCCACGGATATTTCAGAAATAGCTTGCGTTGTTTTTCCCACGCCATCGACGATTTTTTTAAATGCGTTTGCGGCCTCTTTTGAAATTTCACCACCTTGATTGACACGTTTCACGGATTCATTAATAAGTTTAGAAATATCTTTCGTGGCTTGAGAGGAACGTTCCGCTAATTTGCGAACTTCATCCGCCACCACCGAGAAACCGAGTCCATGTTCACCGGCACGTGCGGCCTCGATGGCCGCATTGAAAGCAAGTAAATTAGTTTGACTAGCTATTTCGCTGATCACTTTAACAATTTCATTAATTTCTTCGGATGACTTATTGATTAAATCCATTGCTTCAATAGAACGAGCAATAGCCTTTGAACCCAAGTCGGCTTCCTGCTGAGTCGTCTTAGCAATTGAGTCTGCGGATTTACCGTTTTGTGCGATGGAATCAATAGACGCACTTAGTTCTTCCACAGAAGCATTCATTTCTTCTGTAGTCGCGCCTAGTGATTGGGCTCCCTGGGCAACATTCGAAATTTGACCAGATACGACTTTAATTCGCTCTGCTAACTCGACTGACGTTTTTAGCACCACTTCATTGAATTGATGCTTTTTGTGAATCTGACCTGTGATATCGGACGCAAACTTTACAACTTTAAAAGGGCGACCTTCGCTGTCAAATATCGGGTTGTACGAGGCATTGATCCAAACTTCCTTACCGTTCTTACCAAAACGTTTGTATTCGGCCGCTTCGAATTCTCCGCGACCTAGTTTTTGCCAAAACGCTTGGTATTCTACCGAATTTGCATATTGAGGATCGCAAAACATACGATGATGTTTTCCTTTGATTTCCTCTAACGAGTAACCCAGCGTGTTTAGGAAATTCGAGTTTGCCGTTAGTATTGTGCCGTCTAAGGTAAACTCGATGATGGCCTGGGCTTTACTGATCGCCGCTATTTTGCCTTCAAATTCAGCCGTGCGAATTTTGGCTTGCGTAATGTCTGTTGCGAATTTAACTACCTTAAAGGGTTTACCATTTTTGTCAAAGATAGGGTTGTACGAGGCATTTATCCAAATTTCTTTGCCGTTTTTCCCAAAGCGTTTGTATTCGGCCGCTTCAAATTCACCACGACTTAGTTTTTGCCAGAAGGACTGATATTCCGGGGATATTACGTATTCGGGGCAACAGAACATTCGATGGTGTTTGCCTTTTATTTCTTCTAATGAATAGCCCAATGTATTTAGGAAGTTACTGTTAGCATTAATGATGGTTCCATCTAAGTTAAACTCTATGACGGCTTGAACTCGGTTTAAAGCGTTGATCATTCCGGTCATTTCATCGTGATTGGTTTCTAGCGTATCGTTTAAGTTTTCAAAACTTTTTGCTGCTAACATCGAGGCCCCCTATTTTTAATTTAAATAAACCTACTTTAGTTTTTTCGGCGCAAGAATTGGGGAAATTGATTTCAACGAGACAGTTGAGGCGCACAATAAATTTTTATAGAGAAAGTGGAATCGAAAAATGATTTCAATTCAACGAGTTGGGGATTTTTTTTCGTTCTCAAGATTCCTTGAGGTGCTTTGTGTGTTTTAAAAATGAGGCAGTATCGTTTTGAAAATGACTACTAGATAAACAAAAAAACTAAAAATTGGCTTAGAAATGTATCTAAGCCGGCAATGTCATTATTAGGGGCTTGCCTCGAGTGATAACCATTGTGTGCTCGTACTGTGCGGTATATGTTCCCGGCTTTGTTATCAGCGTCCAACCATCACCATTCTCGAAAACTTCATGAGCTCCCGACGAAATAAACGGTTCGATGGTGATAACTTGATTTTCTTTCAAAATGCGCGTGTCACGTTTATCATAGTAACCGGCGATAAAGCCGGGTTCTTCATGCAAGGCACGCCCAACTCCGTGACTTCCTAAATTTTCAATCACGGTCAGGCCGTTACGTCGAGCTTCGGTTTCAATTGCGTGGCCAATGCGATTGATTCGTGCGCCAGCACGGGCTTCGATCATCGCGTTCTCTAGCGCTTTTTTAGCAGCAGCACAGAGGCGTAGATAAAGATTAGAATGCGGAGGAATAATTGCCGATCCGCCAGTGTCTGCAAAATAACCATCGAGTTCCGCTGAAACGTCGATATTCACCAGGTCTCCCGCTTGTAAAATTTTTGAGCCGGGGATGCCGTGGGCCGCTTCTTCATTTACACTGATACACGTAAATCCGGGGAAATTGTAAGTCAGTTTTGGGGCCGACCGAGCGCCGTGAAATTCTAAGAACCTCCCACCGATAGCATCAAGTTCGCCGGTCGTGATCCCGGGCTCAAGTTTTGAATGCATATGTTGAAGACAGCGCGCAACAATTTTTCCAATTTTACGAAGGCTCTCTAGATCTTTTTCAGTATTAATTGACATAATTTTAAAATATCCGTTTTAGAAGTTTATCACGAAATTGTAAGAATTTATTTTTTTCAGGTTCGTTGCCAGCCGGTAATAGGGGCTTAACGGGAGTGGCTAATTCAATCGTCGCGATAAATACATTTTTCTGAATTTCAATTTTTTCGATGTGATAGTTGCCGCTAGTTAGTTTGTCTTTCAAATAAGCTTGCACATCGGCTTCAGTGTAATCTTTTCTTGAGTAGATGTCAGCATCCAATGCGCCTGCCACGCGAATTTTTTTTCCACCGGCGTCTAAATCAAAAAGAGGCTCAGCGTTTAAGGATTTTAGATCGCTATGCTTAATTGCAGTTTCAAACGAGATTAGGCCTTTTTGGACAAGATATTGCTTAACTCGGTTGAATAATTGGAATCCAGAAATATTTTGATCCAAAGAGCGCGCCGTTGTTAAAGCCTTTGAATCCATAATGCGCCCAAGTAACTGCCAATTCGGCGATTGAATCAATTTGTTGACGACCGCTGTATGCAGGGTCGGCACTATATTTTGAACTCGTTCTCTGTATTGGCTCGAACTTAGGGGAATGAGTGCATATTGAGTCGAGACGTCATAGCGTCCACCGAAGCCAGAACCACGAGATAAATCGTTATCAGTGCCCAATAATTCTAAGTGATATCCCTCTACTTTCCCATCGCGAAGGTCTTCTAGACCCTTGTGAAGAACTGAATCTGATCGTACGCCCATTCCACTTACAGAGCCATAGGTTTCAGTGATTATCCATACGCCAAGTTTTGTATCAAAGGACAAACCACGTGGGTTTAAATTCAAATCGGTAGCGAGCGCATAGGCGTCGTTGTGTTTTTGAGGAAGGCCGCGTGTAGCGACAGAAATTTAGGCCATGTTTCGTTGGATGTTGTGGTAAGACGACCATTTTGGATCTTCGTATTTATCGGGAAATATACCGGCAAGATCCAGAAGCGTGCGTTCCGGAAGCTGACGAACACCATTGATCAATGATGCGCTTAACTCGCTGTTAAGTTCTTTAATTTCAGTCGCGCGAGGACTGATTTGAGAAAGGGCTTTGTCCCAGGAGTTATCATCACGATTAGTTCTAGTGACCGACTCAAATTCGCTTAAGGTAAGTTTTCCGCGATAAAATAGTTTGCAACTGATCGACTCAGCATAAATAGGTCGGGCAGAAAGCAACAAAATACCAAAACTGAACCAATATTTAAGTTTCATAAGCCACCTCAAGATTTCTTGATTTGCATTGTGCAAATCAGGACACCGGTCTTTTCGATTATATTTGAACTCAAATGGAAAAAGACCCGTGTAGGCCGAATTTTGCCGACACGATATCATAGTTGTGCGCGTTCCGGATGAAAGGCTTGTTAATTTAAGGGATGTTGAGCCGAAGGAAAGAAGTCATTTTTCTATTCGGAGGATCCACCTATGAGTTCCTACTCATTGAAGTTCAAGATTTCAGCTCCCATTGCCTGCTTTACAATCATCATTCTTGGTAGCATGACGTATTTCACAACTCACCGTAGTTTCATGACGGCAAGGGAAGCTGCGGAAACAATTAATCGAGATATCGCGCATTTTTATTCGCGCAAAGTGCAGGTGTCCTTGGAAGAATCGCTGCTTCTTACGCGAACATATTCACAGGCCATGTTTGGAAAAATGAAAGTTGGGACGCCCTCACGCGAAATCGCGATCGCCGAACTTGAACAAATTTTAATTCAAAATAAACAGATAATTGGTGCTTGGACAGGATGGGAACCTAATGCATTTGATGGCAACGACACTCAGTGGGTCAGTAAAACTGGCCATGATCAAACAGGTCGGTTCGTTCCTTACTGGAGTTATGAAAATGGAAAAGCTAACCTGACTCCACTTTTGGACTATGTAAAAGCGGGTGAAGGAGACTACTATATTGTTCCAAAAGAGAGAAAAAAAGAAACATTTGTAGAGCCTTACATTTACGCGATCGCCGGCGTTCCTACGCTGATGACCTCTGCCGTGACCCCAGTGCTAATTGATGGAGATGTAAGGGGGGTAGTGGGCGTTGATTTAGGTTTGAGTGAAATTCAAAAAGAAATAGCAAAGATCAAACCCTACGAAACGTCAGAAGCCTATTTACTGACAGATAAAGGGACATGGGTAGCGCATCATCAATCGGATTTAATTACTAAAAAAGCATCGTTTCCTGTTGAGTCCGAGAAAATACTTAATGCCGTTCGTGCGGGGGAAGAGCTGTCGGTTACGGCTCGTAACCCAGATGATGGTGAAGAATATCTATATGTTGTCGCGCCGGTTTCAATTGGACGTACCGATCAAACATGGAGTCTGGTGATTCGTACGCCTACGAAAACCATTCTGGCGGGAGCTACGTCTTTAATGATAACTCAAATTTTAATTGGTGTGTTTGGTTTAGCTGTTCTAATTGTTGCTGTGTTCTTTTTAGTTCATAAAATTTCAAAAGATATTAGCAAACTGTCTGGTAATTTGAATACATCGGCGTCAGAAGTGACGTTAGCGATCACTCAACTAACCGGCGCCGGGCAAGTGTTGTCGCAATCGGCTTCGGAATCAGCTGCGTCTATTCAAGAAACGGTAGCGTCGCTTGAGGAAATTAATTCTATTGTCCGAAAAAATGCTGATAATGCAAAACTTGCGGCCAATTTATCTAGAGATTCGATGAAAGCCGCGCAAACTGGCGAAATGGAAGTTCATGATTTGGTGGACAAGATGGTCGAGATCTCGGCCTCTTCTAAAAAAATTGAAGAGATCATTAGCGTGATTGACGATATCGCATTTCAGACAAATTTGTTGGCGCTAAATGCAGCGGTTGAGGCCGCACGTGCGGGTGAACAAGGAAAAGGTTTTGCTGTGGTAGCCGAGGCGGTAAGAAATTTAGCACAAAAAAGCGCAACGGCAGCGACGGACACGACAAACTTAATCAAATCGAGCGTGACTCAAGTTCAGCAAGGGAAACAAAAAGCGGAATCATGCGGGCTACTCTTGGAAAAGATCGTGAGTTCAATTGAAAAAGTATCAACGCTGAATGAAGAAATTTCTAATGCGTCTGAAGAACAAGCTACGGGGGTAAGTCAAATCAGCACGGCCATGAACAGATTAGATCAATCCGTTCAAGCTAACGCCTCGTCTGCAGAAGAAATCGCGGCTTCGTCCGAAGAAATTGACGCTCAATCAAAAATTATGAAAGGCGTTGTAAAAACTATGGATGAAAATATTCAAGGATCTGATCGCAAAGAAACAATTGGAATGGCATCATAAGGAGACGCACATGTTCAAAATCACATTTACCCTAGCACTTATTCTTTTCGGAACTTCATTTAGCGTGTCGTACGCTGAAGAAACCGCCCCTTCTATCAATCTTGATTCTGCGGAAATTCAGTTTCCCCGTTTCGAAGAAATGATGGGTAGAAATTTCGTTACGTCCGCAACTATATATTTGTCTTCGAACTATATTTTCCGTGGTATTACCCAGACGAAAAATCGTCCGGCCACTCAGGGGTCCTATAATTTAACCCATACGTCGGGTGTTACGTTTGGCGGTTTTGTATCTAATGTTGATTTAGACACGGTGGCGCCAGAGGTAACGAAAACGGAAGGTGATATTTATCTGGCATACAACGGTGAAGTCGGTAGTGTGTCGTGGGGTGTGATGGCCTTACAATACACATATCTAGAAAATTCAAAATTAAACTATAGCGAGTACGCCGTGTTTGCGCGCTCGGGTTTTTTTAAAGTCGATGCGGCGTACGCGCCGGAATATGGCGGCGTTAAAAGCTCTGCGACCTATTTACGTTTATCAGCGACTGCGCGTTTAAATAAAACCGATTTACTTGTATTTTCGGCGGGGCAAACATCGTTTAGTGATAAAAATTTAATTGGCTTTAAAAACTACACGGACTATAAAATGGCACTTACTCACACGGCGGCTGAGTTTACGGCCGAATTTGCGTACACGGATACCGATCGCCAAGATTTAACGGGAAGCGCGCTATCTGATCGAGCTCTCACATTCAGTATTTCACGCACGTTTTAGTTTTATTGGGTTTGGGTGATTCATTCTGAGTCAGTTAAGATTTAGTCAAGTATTTGATTTAGCTCTCCGATAGTCTAGTAAGATTAATAAATATCGGAGGGTAAAATGAATCTGTACGTTAGTTGCTTTACCTCAGGCGTATTTCTATTATTAGTGGGCTGTGGTTCTGGCTCGTCACTTGTTTCTATAAGTGTCCCAAGTATTGGGACGGACACGGAAACTGTTCCCGACAATTCTAATACAAATCCAGGAACGGGAGGTGGGGGTAGTTCTTCACCTGCACCGACGACGTGTCCGACTCACTTTATAAAGGTTCCCGCCAATTCAAGTCTGGGAACTGCCGATTTTTGTCTGGCAAAATTTGAAATGAAAGCTTCGTTAAATGATGGTACCGCGGTATTTGACGGGAACAATAATGGAACTCCATTAGATGTTTCATTGCATAAGCCGGAATCACGTCCAGATGGGATTCCTTGGGTACGTATCACTCTTTCTCAAGCGGCTGCTGAGTGTACGAGTCTTGGAGCAGATTACCATTTATCAACCGTAAAGGAATGGCAAGCGGCAGCTTTAAATGTTGAGTCAGTGGCTTCTAATTGGAGCGGTAATTCAGTAGGTAGCGGGACGATTATTCGCGGACATTCTGACGGTGCGATTTCAGCATCCGCGGTTACCGATGGTTATGCAGTCAGTACCACTGTTTATTTGTTAGGAGCAAAAAACGCGACGGATCCATTTGGTGGAACGGGGCAGACTTCAGGAAATCAAAAACGCACCCATACGCTCTCGAACGGCGAAATTATTTGGGATATGCCGGGAAATGCGCGCGAGATTGTAGACCCAAACGGAAGTGCCGTCGGTGTGAACTACACGGGTCCAACTAGTTCGGGTTTCTATGAGGTCCTAGGAACAGAGTTGTCATCAACGATTTCTAGTTTAACATTTACATCTGGTTCCGGAGGATTGTCGTTAGCTTGGTTTACGCCAGCGACGACGGCGCTCAATAATACCACTCATGAAATTGGTCGTGCCTATATCAATAGTGGCGCTCGAACCGATCGCATGATCACTCGCGGTGGAAATTTTAGTAGTGGAAATAGCCCTGGATTATTCGCGGTGGATTTTGATTCGGCCACTACAGGAACATCATCCTCAGCTAGTTTCCGCTGTGTAAAGAGTTTATAAAACCAAATCTGTTTTTGTAACAGGAAACACGCTTGTGCAAGATAGGCGTGTTTACGTTAAAAGAAAATCAAAAGTTATCAAAGTACTGTAAAAATCCAAAAAACTGCCGATAAGTTATATATGAAATTGAATGCTCAATGGTC
>DDTZ01000098.1:15518-19834 GCA_002344565.1 Bdellovibrionaceae bacterium UBA2351
TAGAGAGCAAGAGCTTTGAGAAATCTCCCGAGGGAAATTTTCCTGGTGACGAGCCATCCACGCCACCGGGTCCAATCGTCAGTAAACCATCAGGCAATCCGTATTTTAATTCCCATGTAGGATCCCTCCAATACGATTCTTTTGGTCGTGCAATCTATGTCGGTGCATTTTCAGCGTTCACGTTCGACAGGTCTCATCACGTAGCGCGAATTATGCGTTTAAATACGAACGGTTCTTTAGATACAACATTTGATACCGGAGTTGGTTTAGCTGCGCCCGCTGCACGAATAGGAATGACGGCAGCTAACGATATTATACTGTCAGGCGGATTCTATTCGTATAGCGGAGCTAGTGTACCAAACATATTTAAAATAGGACCGCTTGGGCAAAGAGTCACCGCCTATAATCCAGGAGTTTACGCCAGTGTGTTTGAATTCGTGCAGACACCAGCAGAGAAGATTATTGCAGTTGGAAATTTTTATTATTGGGATACGTTCGCAACATCACAAGAGAGCATTGTACGAATCAATGCCGATGGAACTCGAGACACGAGCTTAACGATTGGTTCAAGCTTTAATCCTGTTCGCACCGCCTATGCTTTGGGTTTACAGTCTGATGGTAAAATTGTGATAGGTGGAGATTTTAATAGCTACAATGGTAGTACCTCGCCAAAACTTATTCGTTTAAATTCGAATGGTACTTATGATAGTACGCTGGCGGTCGGAACTGGATTTAACGGGACTGTTTACGACTTAACTATTCTTTCAGACGGCAGCATCATCGTTGTTGGTAATTTTACAAGTTATAAAGGCACCACCGGAGTTAATCGCATAGCTAAGCTGAGCTCAACTGGTACGCTCGATATGGCCTTTGTAACAGCGATTGGTTCGGGATTTACGACAGCGGTAACCAAAGTTAAGGAAATTCCAGGCATGGGACTTATAGTGGGGGGCTTGTTCACCACATTCCAGGGTTCTCCCGCTGGGGGATTAATATGCCTTAATACAAACGGCACACGATGTTCAGGAGTTAACTTTGGGGCAGGGATTGCCGGTGGCGGAGCCAATGTGTCTGATTTTGTGAAATTAGACGCGAATACTTTAATTGTGGTGGGTGATTTTAAAACCTTTGATTCCGTCGCTAAAAATAACTTAGTAACTTTAAATCTGGATGGGTCCATCGCAAATAGTCTTCCTGATTTTAAAGGTGTAGAGGCGAGTTCTAATATATCGGCGGTTTATGTTCAGCCGGATGGTAAGATTATTTTAAGTGGTGAATTTATGATTTATGATCCAACGGAAACGGGTGGATTGGTTCGATTTAATGAAGATAAAACATTAGATGAAGATTTTCTGCAAAATGTTCAGAATTTGCCGGTAAGTATAGCTTCGCAAAAAGTTTTAATAGATCCAAGTGATCGGTTATGGGTTGCGGGAAGTATTACGTCGACAGGCGGGTATAATGCCGCCAACATCCTACGTCTATCGAGCGACGGATCACTGGATACAGCGTGTACGAACTCACTTGGTTCGGGGTTTAATGGAATGACCTCATGGATATTTGCGCAGCCCGATGGTAAAATATTCGTCTCTGGATATTTTACGACCTTTAGTGGAAATATGATCAGCGGAGCCGCGCGAATAGCGACCAATTGTACATCTGACTCGAGTTATTCGACAGGAACCGGAGTGACGGGAACGATAGTAAAATCATTTTTATTATCTACTGGAAAAATTTTGCATTTTGGCTCTACTTTAACAGGATATTCTGGCACAACGGTCTCTAAAGTTATTCGTGTAAACAGCAATGGTACCTTGGACGGTACGTATCCTAACAATTCCAGTAAAACCGGCTGGATATATGACGTGTTCATGGATACCTCGGATCGGCTTTATGTGTTGGCTCCCGGCTCAACCTACAACGGTACCGCCACAAACGCCCTTAGTCGTATTTTGCCAGACGGCACAGTAGATCCTAGTTTTAGCATTGGGGCTGGATTTGATGTCATTCCGAATGTCGTTAAATTTTTTGGAAATAAAATTTATGTGGGTGGCAACTTTACGACCTACCAGGGTGGCGCGGCCAAGTACTTTGTTATTCTAAATGATGATGGTACCGAAGATACGACGATCCAAAGGCCAGAGGCTTTGTTTCCTGTTTCGGATATCGCGATTTCCCCCGACGGAAAAATTGAATTCGGTTATGAAATTATCGAAATACAGTATTAAAAAGACGATCGCTTAACAGACGCCAACACATTATTTTTTAAATTTAGTTTTCGGAGTCAGAGTAATTTCTGTGTTATTAATTTTAGCTTTAAGAAATTCGGATACTCCTAAATATACCAAAGCAACATCATACAGCTTTCCGTTTTGATCTCTTAATATTAAGTGATCAAACGGCCCTTTGCCTGAATCGATTGTTCCGAGGCCATGTTTTGTGACGGAAATTAATTTCACGGCAGTGAATTCAAGACCGGAGTTCGGAGTAATGTGATCAATTTTTAAATCTTTGATTTGATATTTATAGTGAGTGGCAGAGGCCGGATCGACCAGTTTAAGCTTAATTTGCCCCATTTCTTTTAGGCACAGATAGTCCGAATCTTCGCCTGATAACAAACTGGTGCCTTTAGTTAATACGATTTTCGCATGGGCGATGTCATCAGTCAGGGGAACTTCCATTTCGGTATAGGGGCAGCTATCGTTAAACATAAATACGTATAGGAAAGCGCCGAATACAAAAAATAGGGCAATCGCAAAGAACTGTTTCATGTGTCATCTTAAAAATGGCTAAAACGTTAAGTCATCAAGAAAGTGCTACCAGCCTATAGTCCTCTGTCTATTCGCATCCCAGCCTTGATCTCAGTCTAATTTTCACTGGATCAAAATCGAGAGTGCTGCGTGTTTGATACAATCTTAGGCATTCACTCGCAATAATGAAATATGCATAAAATTCAAATCACAATAAGAACAAGAGTAGTAGCGGCTTTTGCGTTGTTAGTGGGGTTAACTGGTTGTAACAAGTTTAATGCAGCGGCCAGTCCTGTGTCCTCAGAAATGGGATCAATCGTTTGTCCGCAAAGTTACGAAGTCACAATGGATTTTTTTGGCCAATTAGTGACCAACCAAGATGCAACAGCGGATGAAGTAACAGCTCAAGAATTTTCGGATGCGATAAATACAGACCAAACTTTCCAAGGGGCCGCGAGTACCTATTTCAAAACAGAGTTGTACTCGCTTTATAAAGAGTTTTATCAAGACGTAAAGTATTTATCTACTGTAGAGAAAAATGCAAATCTAGCAGAGCTCGTGACGATGCTAAAAGTGGAAGATACCGATACCTCTGCACGCCAAGAACTTGTGACTAAGTACAAAGCTAAAGTAAATGAAATCAGCCGTAACATGCAAAGCATGGGCTATTCATGTCCTATTGCTGATGATAATACCGACTTGGGCGGAACGCCTAAGCCTGTTCCTGGTGGAGGTACACTGACTCCACGTGAGATAGTAACAAAAGACCTTATCGCATCTATGCGAAAAGTATTTGCCGTTACCTATCAAAGCTGCGCTGTTCTTGATAGAGAGCCGCTTAATAAAGATGATAAAAATGTTCAAGGTATTAAGGAATCCTGTTGTAACGGTGATGGGTTGATTCGAACGATTAGTAGCCTATCTCAGGTGCAAGCGACGCATCACTATATTCAACCCTCTTATGGCAGTCAGTGTGTAAATATTAGAAAGAATCCGTTAATTTATGATTACGGCGGACGTCCATCATTTACTCGCGGATCGACGGGACGTTTGAATTTCTTTAGTAACTATGGCGGCTCTGAAGTTCTGGGTTACGACTGTTCGGCAATGGTTTACACGGTCGTCATGGGTGCCGGCTTTCGCTTAAAGGAAAATAAAATGTTCGTAGCGAGCGACGTGGCTGCTGCGCAATCTCGTCAGTTTTTAGATCCTGAATCTAAAGGCTGGAGTTGTTTGAATTCAGTTACGTTCAGTGGTGAAACAGAGGATGGGTTGTTAGAGGGGGACATCGCTTCGATGGATGGTCACACTTTGATGATTTACCGTGCTGGTAAGGATCCGTTTGGAATCGAAAATTTAACGGACTGTAAAAACGTAGACAGTAAAAATTTTGATTTCGATTTAATGCAATCATCGCCGTCAAAAGATGGGGTTGGTATTAACGTGTTTGTTGGAAAAGACTATCTAGATACGAATGGTACAATGGAGAAAGGTTTCGTAGAGTATGCGAAAAACTATTGCGAGCGTAAAAAGAATGCATCAACAAAGAAAATCAAATTAAGTTAT